>DVJV01000170.1 GCA_018716525.1 Candidatus Ventricola gallistercoris | reverse complement strand
GCTGCTGGTGGGCCCTCCCGGCACGGGCAAGACGCTGCTGGCCAAGGCCGTGGCGGGCGAGGCGAACGTGCCGTTCATGTCCATCTCCGGCTCTGACTTTGTGGAGATGTTCGTGGGCGTGGGCGCAAGCCGCGTGCGCGACCTGTTTGATCAGGCCAAAAAGCATGCGCCTTGCATCGTGTTCATCGACGAAATCGACGCGGTCGGACGCCGCCGTGGCGCCGGCATGGGCGGCGGCCACGATGAGCGTGAGCAGACGCTCAACCAGCTTCTGGTGGAAATGGATGGCTTTGCGGTGAATGAAGGCGTCATCGTGCTGGCGGCGACCAACCGCAAGGACATCCTCGATCCGGCGTTGCTGCGCCCGGGCCGCTTTGACCGGCAGATCACGGTGGGGTATCCCGATGTGCGGGGCCGCGAGGCGATTTTGCGGGTGCATGCGCGCGAAAAGCCCCTTGCGGATGACGTGGATCTGGCCATCATTGCCAAGCGTACGCCGTATTTTGCGGGTGCGGATCTGGAAAACATCATGAATGAGGCGGCCATTCTCTGCGCACGCGAGGGCAAGGACCGCATCACCGCCAAGCACATGAACGACGCGATCGAGCGCGTGCAGATGGGGCCGGAGAAGAAGAGCCACATCGTCAGCGAAGAGGATAAGCGCCTGGTGGCCTGTCATGAGGCTGGCCATGCCATTGTGGGCGAGCTGCTTGAGGGCTGCGACGCCGTGCACCTGGTGACGATCATGCCGCGCGGCGGAAGCGGCGGCCACACGCTGCTGCTCCCCGAGAAGGAGAGCGATTTCACCACGCGCACCCAGCTGCTCGACTTTGTGGCCATGGCGCTGGGCGGCTATGCTGCCGAAATGCTGGTGATGGGGCAGATGTCCACCGGCGCCAGCAGCGACCTGAAGCGTGCCACAGAGATCTGCCGTCGCATGGTGACCCAGTACGGCATGAGCGATGACATGGGGCCCATCTATCTGGGTGGTGATCACGACGAGGTGTTCCTCGCGCGCGATTACGGTCAGCAGAGCCGCATGTACAGCGAAGATGTGGCCGCCCGTATCGATGCCGAGGTGCAAAGCAAGATGAACGGGGCGTTTGAGCGCGCCAAGGCGATTCTGAGTGAGAACCGCGATAAGCTCGATGGGCTGAGTGATCTGCTCATGGAGCGCGAGACGATCGACCGTCGCGAGTTTGAGGCGTTCATGAAAGGCGAGCCGCTTCCCGAGCGCGATGAGGATCAGAAGCCTTCGCAGCTTCGGGAGCCCGAACCGGTGAATTGAATGGGCGCTCGGAACGGCAACCTGGTTTTGGGCCTGGAGGGTTAATGCGTTCCCGTTTCCGGGGACAGGTGACATGGAAAGAGAAAGCCGCTGCCTTTCCGCCTTGGGGAGGGCAGCGGCTTTAGCTTTCAGCGCGCATGCCGGGAATGCTGCCCCATGGATTGTGAAATGGGAGCGAGGCGGCCTGCCTGTATCCCCCGACGGTTTGTCGTGCTGCAGGAAACCGGCGGTACGCGATGCAATGGCTTTGGCGTAAATTGGTCACGGAAAAGACAGCCGGACCGGAGAGACAAGGGGAGGTGCTTCACCATGAAGGCGGATTTGCACATGCATTCCACGGTGTCGGATGGTATGCTGGAGCCGCGGGAACTGGTCCGCGCGGCTTGGAGCCTGGGGGTGACCCACATGGCTTTGACGGATCACGACAGCGTGGAAGGCATTGCCGATGCGCGGGATGAGGCCGTAAGCCGGGGCATGACGCTGATTGCCGGCGTGGAACTCAGCTGCACTGCGGGCAGGGAAGTTCACATCCTGGGCTATGGCGTCGATCCGTTCGACGAGGCGCTGCTCAGCTTTTGCCGGGAACAGGTCTTCGAACGGGAGCAACGCGCCGCGCAGATGGTGCAGCGTCTGTCTGAGGAAGGCAAGATGATTTCACTGGCGCGCGTGCGGGAGCTTGCGCACGGGGCGATGGGCAGGCCGCATGTGGCCAGGGCATTGGTGGAGGCGGGCTACGCCTCCTCGGTCGATGAAGCGTTCGTGCGCTATCTGGTGCCGGGACGCTGTGGCTATGTGCCAAAAAAGGAGATCAAGGTTGCCAAGGCCTTGGAGATCATTCACCAGGCGGGCGGCGTAGCCGTGCTGGCGCACCCTATGGAATTGAAGATGGGCGATATGGCGCTTGAGTCGATCGTGCGCGAGTGGAAAGCGCAGGGGCTTGAAGGGCTGGAGGTCTACCATCCGAGCGCGGCGAATCACCAGGCAGCACACTTGCTCTCGCTGGCCAGGCGGGAAGGGCTGCTGGTTACAGGCGGGAGCGATTTTCACGGCGAAAAGGTGAGAAAGACGCACATCGGCGAAGGGCTCGAACGGTGGCAGACCGTTGGGGAAGATATGCGCCTTTTGCTCAAGAGGATGGATGAACGCCCCGCATACGAATAAATGCCGGATATAGGGCCGCTTTCCCCGCATGGGGAGAGCGGTCATTGTGTCGAAAAAGTCCGCCTACGGCGTCCTTTTCCGAGATTTACGCCGTTTCCCTCTCGCCCCCATGGGGCAGACAGAAAAGCCGTCATGCAGGGGCACGCGACGTCATAGGTTCGGTGGGAGGGATGTGCCATGCGCCTGATTGTCTTTGGGGGAGATGAGCGGATGCTCGGCGTGCTGCAAGCGGCACAGCAGGCCGGATGGGAGACGGTGCACATCGCAGGGGAAGACGATGTGCCCGAACAGTTGGAGGGCGCCGACGCGGTCATGCTGCCCTGGCCGCGCAGTTTTCGAGATGACCGGCTTGTGGCCGCACCGGGGGCAAAGCCCATGAACCGTGAGCGCGTGCTGTCGCTGATTCCGCCTTGCCGGGCAGCGGTTGCCGGAGGGGTTGAAGAGGATGCGCTGCCCATGGTGCAAAGGCTTGTGCGTCCGGAGAGGGACGAAGCATTTCTGCGGAAAAATGCGCAGCTCACGGCGGAAGGAGCAGTGCTGGAGGTGCTGCGGCGCAGAAGACATGCGCTATTGGAAAGCACAGCGATGATCACGGGATTCGGGCGCATCGGGCAGGAGATGGCGGTCCGTCTGTGCGCGCTGGGCATGTTTGTGATCGTCTGTGCGCGCAGCGAGTCGCAGATGCACATGGCGCATGGCATGGGGGCGCATCCCGTGCCGCTCAGACAGATTGCATCCGCCTGCGCCCAGGCGGACGTGGTGATCAACACCGTGCCTGCCCGCGTGCTGAACCGCTCAGCGCTTGAGCAGCTCAGGCGGCATACGCCCATCATCGAGCTGGCCAGCGCGCCCTATGGGCTGGATCTGGAAGAGGCGGTGCAGATGGGGCTGGAAGTGGCGGTGGAGAGCGGTTTGCCCGGGCGCTATGCGCCGCTGGATGCGGGCAAGGCTCTTTTTGAGGCGCTTTTGCGTGGAATGGAGATCCCGTCCGGGCGGCCGGAGGAAACGCAGGCGCATGAAGCGGGGAAAGGGGAGAATAGCCATGGGTGAGGTTCGCATCGGCTTTGCCTTGACGGGGTCGTTTTGCACGTTCAAGGCGGTGTTTGAGCAACTGGGGGTGCTGCTGGAACAGGGGTATCACGTCATTCCCATCATGTCGGAAAACGCATACAGTATCGATACGCGCTTTGGCCGTGCGGCGGACTGGGTGGAAAAAGCGGAGGCGATGTGCGGGGAGAAGGTCATTCACACCATCGCGCAGGCGGAGCCTATCGGCCCCAAAAAGCTGCTGGATCTGCTGATCGTTGCGCCCTGTACGGGCAACACGCTAGGCAAGCTGGCGTGCGGCATCTATGACACCGCCCCAACGCTGGCCGTCAAGAGCCACCGCAGAAACGGAAGGCCGGTGCTCATCGCCGTATCCACAAACGATGCGCTGGCCGGTTCGGCGGCCAGCATCGGCATGCTGATGAGCCGCAAAGGCATGTACTTTGTCCCCTTTGAGCAGGACGATTTCAGGGGAAAACCCACGAGCTGTGTGGCCGATTTTACGCAGATTCTTCCCGCAGCGCAGGCCGCGCTGGAGGGGCGTCAGCTTCAGCCGATGGTGTTTTAACGGAAAAACTGGAAAAACCTGCCATCTTCGGGATGAAAATGCGCGTGTGATTCGTTAAATGAACGGATTGCACGCATTTTTGTTGTGTTCAGAATTCGGTCGGAGAGGTGAGAACTTTGTACAAGGGATTTGTGGTCATTCTGGCTGCTTTGATGCTGGTGCCCACCCTGGCACTGGCGCAGATTGAAATCAGCGTCACGCAACGCGAAGAGGGAGAAAACAGCCTGGCGGTGTTCAGCGCTGCGCAAACCGAGCCGGCAACACCGGAGCAGACAAAAGCGCCGGGGCAGGCGGAGCAGACCGCAGATCCGCTGCTGCTGGCGGTCAGCCAGCAGATTGAAGCCCGGTTCATGCAGTCGCAGGCGGAGCAGCTGCTGGTGCGCGCAGGCGCGAACGTTCAGCAGACGGGCTCGCTGTATCAGATTGGTCAGGTGGTGTCCATGGCGCTTTTGTGGCAGGGCACACAGGCAGATGGTATGCAGGGCAGCACGGCGCACACCTTGACGCTCGATCTGGAAACGGGGTTGGAGATCACGTTTGACCAGCTCTTTACCGATCCCGATGCGGCCGCGGCGGCGATGGAGGCGATCATCGAGCGCGATGTGCTGCAGAACATGAGCGGTTACCTCGAATTTGCCAACTTGCTGCCGATGCCGCGCAACTGCTTCTCCTTCGATGAGAAGGGTCTGACGGTGTATTATCAGGATGACACCTACCGCAATTATGACGGAACCAGCGGCTGCGTCACGTTTTACTGGTATGAACTGGCGAATTACATTGGCGAGGACAGCCCGTTCTACGAGCTGGCGGCCAAAGAGCAGAATGAAAAGGCTGATCTGGACAAGATTCGAGAATGCATGACTTTGGGCAGCTTTCCGATTGCGGAGCAGCTGGAAGTGGGCGCACTGCTCGGCTCGCTGGAGACGGATAAGAGGCTTACGCTGATGGAGGCGAACTACACGACCAATTCGCGGGTGTACACGTTCGCGGAACCGGAATTGCGCGGCTTTGCAGTGGAGATTCCCAAGTATGCGGACACGGAGGAGATGCAGACGCCTATCACGGCGGTTCGCGCTTCGCGGATTGATCTGTACAGCCTGGTGACCGGCAAGACCACCCGAGAGGAAGTGGTGGCGCTGCTGGGCGAGCCGGACAAGACGCTCACCTACGATGAGGATGACGCCTTTGACATGATGCTCACCGCAGGTGAAAGCCTGTGCTACCAGGGGAGCCAATGCGTGCTGGAAGTGCACCTGGATGAGGCGGGTGTCGTTTCCTGTCTGATCCTGCGCGATGCGATGCCCGAGGAAATGCTTTACTGAATTTGCCAAGTGTGATATAATAATCTGCCCTGGTTTTACCTGGGCGGATTTTTGTATGGTGTAAGGAACGGCACGTCGGTTTTGTGCAGTGCGGGCTTTGAAAAGAGGGCGTGCGCCGCATGGGTGACCGGCGTTTGCTATGAAGAGATGGGAGGGCGGCAGATGGCCAAAAAGGCTGTGAAAGCGGGCGGAGGAAGGAAGCGGACGGTTTCGGGAAAGCGCGGGAAACCGGGGCGCAAGCAGCAGCGCAGCGTGGACCCTCGGGGCGTCGCCGGGATCGTCATCCTCTGTCTGGGGCTGCTGGCGCTGGCCAGCCAGTTTATCCCGTCAAATGGCGGCTTTCTCAACCAGTGTATGCTCATTGCCCGCGGCCTGGGCGGCACGCTTTGCCTGCTTTTGCCTGTGGTGGTCTGCTGGGCGGGCGTGGTGCTGGTGTTTTTTGCCGAGCGGCGCATGAGCCTGCGCACGCTGATCTGCGGCGCGCTGATTTTCCTGTTTGTGGAAGCCATGTTTCAGCTCTTTCAGGTTGGCACGATATCTTCGGCGGTGTATGCGGATGGAAAGACGTTGTCTTACGGCAGTTTTCTGGCGCGCTCGTACACCAGCGCGTCGCTGGATTGCAAGGGCGGCGGTTTGATTGGCGCGCTGCTGGCCTATCCGCTGTATACGGCGCTGGATATCTGGGGCGCGATGATCGTGCTCATCTTTGCGCTGACCATCGTACTGATGGTGCTCACCGGCGTATCGTTTGGCGGCGTGGGCATGATCGTCTCCCAGTGGATGGACGATCTGCGCGTGGGCTTGGGGGAGCGGCGTGAGGAGCGCAATGCGCTGCGGGCAGCGCGTGAAGAAGCCGTGCTCGAGCGTGAAAACGCGCAGGCGCTTGAGCGCCAGAAAAAGCGGCTTGAGCGCGAGGCCGAGGTTCGCTTTCAGAAGGAACAGGAAGAAGAACCGGAGGATATTCCCGAAGAGGAACCGCAGGAGCCGCCTGCACCGCGCACGACCAGGCGAAAGAAGAAGCCCGATCTGCGCGTGGTGCGCCCCCAGGAGGAAAGCAGCGACTGGGAAGACGGCGAAGGCGCACCGCAGGATGGGGATGCCAGGCTCGAAAATCCATTTCGGGTGCCGGGCCATCTGGCCGCGCAGGAACGGCAGCGCCCGCGTGCATCTGCGCCGAGGCGGCGCGTCGAAGTGCCGGACAGCATGCCGCTGTACATTGAGCGCGGCGACGAGTTCACGCGCCAGAGCATTGACGAGCGCCGGGATGCACGGGAGACGCGGCGCCGGGCGCGCTTCACCATTCAGGAAGCGGAGCAGGCGTTCCTCTACGGCATGAATGCGCAAGGGCAAGATGGAGGCGTGCAGCGGGATGCGGCGTATAATCCCTACATGCGTCCGGTTGAGCCTGTTACGCAGCCGGAGCAGCAGGAGACACCCGGCGCCTGGGAGGAAAGCGATGAGGCAGACGCCATCACATCGGCCAGTGCGCCGGGCGCAGATGCCCAGCTGGGAAGCTGGCAGGGCAATGCCCCGGTGTCGGGCGGATCGTTTGGCTATAGTGCGGCGTATCAAACTGTGCAGGAGACAGCCCCGGAATACCAGGACGATGAAGCCGTTGTCACCGCAGAGGATGTGGAATCCTTTGGCAGCGGAACGGATGAATCGGCGTATGCGTACGGCAGCGCAACCGAAGCGGAGAATGCCTACGCAGACGGCGGAGCCGCTGAGGAGGAAGCATACCGTGACGGGGCAGCCGGAGAGGCGTATCCATATGGCGGCGCTGACGGAGACGAGGCAGATGCCGCTGCGGATGCATATAACAGCGGGGCGGCAGCGGTGAGCCTATACGGTGGAAGCACAGCTCCCGTGCGTGCCGCAGGGGATGCTTATGGCAACGGAGCCCCCGCGCGCGCCGCGGGATATGGAAGCGGTAATGGACAGATGGCAGCAGGTGCATCTGTGCACGAAGCGCAGGATGCATCGGGCGGTGCACAGACCATTGTGCAGCTTCGCGGCACACGGCTGGATGGCACGCCGCTGGTGGTGCCCAAAAAGGATGAGCATGAGGGCCCCCAGGCGATGAAGGAAGCGTACATCTTTCCGCCGATGGATCTGCTCAACCGCAGCCGCGTCACGCAGGACCCCAACCAGCGCGCGCGCGACGAGGAGGGAGCCAAGAAGCTGCTTAGCACGCTGGAGAGCTTCAGCGTGCAGGCAAGGCTGGTGCACGTCACGCACGGCCCGGCCATCACCCGCTATGAGATTCAGCCCGCGCCGGGCGTCAAGGTTTCGCGCATCGTCAACCTGGTGGATGACATCGCGCTGAACATGGCTTCTGACGGCGTGCGCATCGAAGCGCCGATCCCGGGCAAGCCCGCTGTGGGCATCGAGATCCCCAACCAGAAGATCGAGACGGTTTCCCTGCGCGATGTGCTGGAGAGCCCGGAAATGGCGCGCGAAAAGTCGCCCACGGCCGTGGCGCTGGGCAAGGGTATTTCCGGTGCGCCGGTCATCGCGGATATGGCCAAGATGCCGCACGTGCTCATCGCAGGCGCGACCGGCTCGGGCAAATCCGTGTGCATCAATACGATCATCAACTCCATCATCTACCGGGCGTCCCCGCGCGATGTGCGGCTGATCCTCATCGACCCCAAGGTCGTCGAGCTGTCGGTCTACAACGGCATTCCGCACCTGCTCGTGCCGGTGGTGACCGATCCCAAGAAGGCATCCGCGGCACTGAGCTGGGCCGTCGTGGAGATGGAGCACCGCTATAAGCGGTTTGAAACCATGGGCGTGCGCGACATCCGCGGCTATAACGCCGCTATCGGTGCGGATGAGGAGCCGATGAGCAAGATCATCGTCATCATCGACGAGCTGGCCGATCTGATGATGGTTGCCCCCGGCGAGGTGGAGGAATCCATCTGCCGCCTGGCGCAGCTTGCGCGCGCCGCGGGCATTCACCTGGTCATCGCTACCCAGCGCCCGTCGGTCAACGTCATCACGGGCGTGATCAAGGCGAATATCCCCAGCCGCATCGCGTTTGCCGTTTCCTCGCAGATCGACAGCCGCACCATTCTCGATTCGAGCGGAGCAGAGAAGCTGCTGGGCAAGGGCGATATGCTCTACGCACCCCAGGGCGCGGGCAAGCCCACGCGCGTGCAGGGCTGCTTCGTCTCCGACGACGAGGTGCAGCGCATTGTGGAATTTGTGCGCGGTAACCATGGCGCAGACTACAACGAGGATGTCATCGAGCAGATGAACACCGCCGCCGACGAGGACAAGGCCGCCGCATCGGATGCGCCCGCCACGGGGGAACCGGTGGATGAAATGCTCAACAAGGCCATCGATCTGGCGGTAGAGGCCGGGCAGGTGTCCATCAGCATGCTGCAGCGCCGGCTGCGCGTAGGCTATGCGCGCGCCGGACGCCTCGTCGATGAGATGACCTTGCGCGGCATCACCGCCGAGGCGGAGGGCCCCACCAAGCCCCGCGCGGTGCTCATTTCGCGCGAAGAGTGGAGAAGAATGCAGGAAAACCAGGAATGAGCGCGAATTATCCTTACGATACCTCTGCGCGCAATGCCGCGCGAGAAAGGGAGAAGACGATGAAGTTCATCAAGACCCCCGTTAAGGGCATGTGCGATATGCTTCCGGGAGATATGCGCCTGCGCCAGCATGTGCTGGGCATGATCAAGAAGACGTACGGCGCTTACGGTTTCATGCAGATTGAGACGCCTGTCATGGAGCACATTGAAAACCTGACCTCCAAGCAGGGCGGCGACAACGAAAAGCTGATCTTCAAGGTCATGAAGCGCGGCGCGGATCTGGCCCGTGCGCTGCAAAAGGGCGATGGCGAACTGGCCGACAACGGCCTTCGCTATGACCTGACGCTGCCGCTGGCGCGCTACTACGCCAACAACAAGGAGAAGCTGCCCGCCCCCTTCAAGTCGCTGCAGATTGGCAACGTCTGGCGCGCGGATAACCCGCAGAAGGGCCGTTTCCGCCAGTTCACGCAGTGCGACATCGACATTCTGGGCGATGAGAGCAATCTGGCCGAGATCGAGCTGATCTCGGCGACCGCGGCGATGCTCACCAAGATCTTTGCGGAGATCGGCATCACGGCATTTACCATTCACGTCAACGACAGGCAGCTTCTGGGCGCG
>DVJV01000169.1 GCA_018716525.1 Candidatus Ventricola gallistercoris | reverse complement strand
AAACCGTGTATAAAGGGTTGTATTTTTGAAAAAGCAGTGATATAATAGCCGCGTAGGATTTGAAGACGTATGGAAATTGCGCCTTGCAGTTTGGAGGGAAGAGTGGGAATGATGCCCACTCTTTCTATCTGACTGGCCAAGTTTGAACTTTGGGAGTGTGTCAATGGCACGAAGCGATCTCACCCGCGTGGTTGAACCGGCGTGCGAGAAGCTGGCCCGGGACCTGGGTTTCGAGCTGGTGGACGTGGAACTGGTGCGTGAAGGCGCCAGCCGGTATCTGCGGATCTATATTGAAAAACCCGACGGAATTACCTTGAATGACTGCGAAACGTATCATCGCGCGGTGACTCCTCTGGTCGAGCGCGTCGATTACGATTTCCTGGAGGTATGTTCGCCGGGTCTTGATCGTCCCCTGAAAAAGCAGCGGGACTTTGACGCGCACGTGGGCAAGCCGGTGGAAGTGCATCTGTACCGGCCCATCGACCGGCGCAAACAGTTTGAAGGGGAGTTGCTCGGCCTTGAGGATGGGCAGATTGTCATCCGCGCCGGGGAAGGCGAAATGCGCTTTGCGCAGAAGGATGTTTCGCTGTGCAAGCCGGTGATCGTCATCACCGAGGCAGACCTGCAATGGGAAGCGGATGCGCTTTCTGACGATGACCAGGCGCTACAGCCCCCAGAAGCGGACGATGAGGAAGGAGAAGCGTCGGATGATGGACAGGAATGAAAACAGAGAGATGATCGAGGCGGTCGCGCTTCTGGCGAAGGAGAAGAACATCAGCAAGGAAGTGCTCTTCTCGGCAATTGAGGAAGCGCTCAAGAGCGCCTACAAGAATAATTTTAACAAGCAATACGGCGTGCCGCCTTCCAACGCGAGCGTGCGCGTGGAGCTTGACCGCGTGACCGGCGCCGTGCGCCTGTATGCGCGCAAGACGGTGGTCAAGTGGGTCATCGACGATGCGGGCGAGATCTCCATTGAGGAAGCACAGAAGATTCAGCCCAGCTATCAGGAGGATGACATCGTCGAGGTCGAGGTGACGCCCAACAACTTCCGCCGCGTGGCTGCGCAGACGGCCAAGCAGGTGATCGTTCAGAAGATCCGCGAGGCGGAGCGCGGCAAGGTGTACGACGACTTCATCGAGAAGGAAAACGAGATCCTGACCGCTATCGTCCACAGCGTCGATCCCGAGACGCATGATGTGTACGTGGAGCTGGGCAAGACGGAAGGCGTGCTTGAGCCGGGCCAGCAGATGGCTGCCGACGTGTACGCGCCGGGCGAGCGCTTCAAGGTCTACGTGCTTGAGGTTGTCGCCGACAGGCGGCTGGCCCGTCCGGGCGCCAAGCACGGCCCGCAGGTGAGGGTGTCGCGCATTCATCCGGGCCTGGTCAAGCGGCTGTTTGAGCTGGAGGTGCCCGAGATCCAGAGCGGCGTGGTGCAGATCAAGTCGCTTGCGCGCGAGGCGGGTTCCCGCACGAAGATGGCGGTGCACTCCGCCGATCCGATGATCGATCCGGTCGGCTCCTGCGTGGGCCCGCGCGGCCAGCGCGTGGAGCGGGTGGTCAACGAGCTGCGGGGCGAGAAGATCGACATCATCAAGTGGTCGGCTGATCCGGCGGAGTTTGTGGCCAACGCGCTCAATCCGGCGCATGTGGTCAATGTGTTCGTCTCCGAGAAGGAGAAGGCCTGCCGCGTGGTGGTGCCCGATAACCAGCTCTCCCTGGCCATCGGCAAGGAAGGCCAGAATGCGCGCCTGGCGGCCCGCCTGACGGGCTGGAAGATTGACATCAAGAGCCAGACGCAGATCGACGAGGAGATCGCTGCCGGCGGCGAGCCGCTTCCCGAAGAAGAGAACGCCGGGCAGCAGACCGAGTGAGGATCGGAGAGAGCGCCGATGAAGACACGCAAGATTCCCATGCGCATGTGCGTGGGGTGCCGCGAGATGAAGGAAAAGCGGGCGCTGCTGCGCATTGTGCGCAATGCGGAGGGCGCGGTGAGCTTTGACCGCGTGGGCAAAGCGCCGGGCCGGGGCGCATACATTTGCAAATCGAAGGAGTGCCTGACCAAGGCGGTGCGCCAGCACCAGCTTGAGCGGGCGCTGGAGGCAAAGATCGACGAGGCGGTATTTGAGCGTCTGGCGGAGGAAATCGATGCCGATTGAGGGAAACGGTTTTTACGCCATGCTGGGCCTGGCCATGCGTGCCGGCGTGCTGACGCTGGGTGAGAGCGGGGTCAGCAAGGCGATCAGCGCGGGTGCGGCGCGCTTTGTGCTGGTGGATGCGGGTGCATCCGACAACACGAAGAAGAAGTTCCGCGATGCCTGCGCGTACTACCACGTCGAGCTGTTTGAGACCCAGGTGGACCGCCTGGGGCAGGCCATCGGCAAGCCGGGGCGCATGAGCGCTGCCATAGCAGGCGGATCGCTGGGTGAAAGGCTTTTGACGCTTGCAAGGGAAGGGTAAGGGCGGCGCGGCCGCTCTGGCCGGGGCTCATAGAGGAAGGTAACGACACGACTGAGCGTGATGACGCAATTTGCGGGGGTGCATGGGCAGAATGTCCAAAATGAAGGTTCAAGACGCAACAAAAGAACTCAGCCGCAGAGCGGCGAAGCTGTTTGCCGATGTGACGAGTGTGCGCATGGCGGCGGAGAAGACGCTTGCCGAGATGCGCAAGGTGGAGAGCAGCTTCGTCAAGCAGGAAGAGGCTGAGCGCGAGGAGAAGCGCCGCGAGGAGCAGCAGAAGGCGCTGAGCGCCCAGAGCAAGGCCTGGACGATGCCCGACGACGTGCCCGCAACCGAGGAAAAGGCGCAGCAGTCTGTGCAGGCGGAGAAGCCCGCACAGCCGCAGGAGAAGACCGTGCAGGCGGAAAAGCCTGCTCAGGCGAGCGCGGAGGCGCAGGAGCGTCCGGCAGCCCGCGCACCGCAGGGGGGCGCGCAGCCGGGCAGACCGCTAGCGCCGCAGGGCGCACGGCCTGCGCAGGGCCAGGCGCCGCGTCCGGGTATGCAGCAGGGCGCTCGTCCGCCGCGCCCGGGTCAGGGTGCGCCGCGCCCCATGGGCGGACAGGGCGGCAACTTTGCACCGCGTCCGGCGCAGGGCGGTCCCCGTCCCTTTGGCCAGGGTGGCGCACGGCCTGCAGGCGGCGCCGGAGCGCCGCGTCCCGGTGGCGCACCGGGCGGAAGACCTATGGGCGGCAGGCCGTCTATGGGCCGCGGACCCAAGGGTCCGGAGCTCATGCCCACGGTGGAAAAGGAGCGCGTATCCAACTACGATCCCAACAAGCGCCAGCGTCAGCGCCAGCATGATCCTGAGCGTCAGCCGGTGAAGAACCGCAAGCAGCTTGCGCGCGATACCGGCTACGGCAACGGCCTGGAGGACGATGTGGTGCGCGGACGCCGCAAGAAGGGCCGCCAGCTCTCTGCACAGCAGATGATGGCGCCCATCAAGATCGAGACGGCGTATATGACGGCGGAGACCATCACCGTGCGCGACTTGACCGAGCGCATCGGTAAGCCGGCCAGCGAGATCATCAAGAAGCTGATGCTGCTGGGCATCATGGCCACCATCAATCAGGAGCTTGATTTTGACACCGCGTCGCTGGTTGCCTCCGAGTTTGGCGTCACGCTGGAAATGAAGCTTGACAAGACCGCCGAAGATGCGCTGTCTGAGGAGAACGTCGAGGACAGCGAGGAGGACCTCGTCACGCGGCCGCCGGTCGTCACGATCATGGGCCACGTCGACCACGGCAAGACGTCGCTGCTTGACTACATCCGCAAGACGAAGGTCACGGCGGGTGAGGCTGGCGGCATTACGCAGCACATCGGCGCGTATACCGCCAATGTGGACGACAGACAGATCACCTTCCTGGATACCCCGGGTCACGAGGCCTTCACCGCCATGCGTGCCCGCGGTACGCAGGCGACGGATATCGCCATTCTGGTTGTTGCGGCGGACGACGGTGTCATGCCGCAGACCATCGAGTCGATCAACCACGCCAAGGCGGCCAAGTGCCCGATCATCGTGGCCATCAACAAGATCGACAAGCCCGCGGCCGATCCCGAGGCCGTCAAGCAGGAGCTTACCCGCTACGAGCTGGTGCCCGAGGAGTGGGGCGGCGACACGATCATGGTGCCCGTCTCCGCCCATACCGGCGAGGGTGTCGATGACCTGCTGGAGAACGTCCTGCTGCTGGCGGACGTGCTGGAGCTCAAGGCCAACCCCAACCGCAAGGCGCGCGGCGTGATCATCGAGGCGAAGCTCGACCATTCCCGCGGCGCAGTCGCCACGGCGCTGGTGCAGAATGGCACCCTGCGCGTGGGCGACATGGTCGTGGCAGGCAATGCTTACGGCCGTGTGCGTGCCATGGTTTCCAGCCGCGGCGACCGCGTCAAGCAGGCGCTGCCCTCCACGCCGGTGGAGATCATCGGCTTTGGCGGCGTGCCCGAGGCGGGCGACGAGTTCATGGCTGTGGCCGATGAGAAGCTCGCCCGTCAGGTCGTCGAGGAGCGCGCGGCCAAGGCGCGCGCGTCGATGGTCAAGACCAGCTCGGCCTCTACGCTTGAGGATCTGTACAGCCGTCTGGAAGAGGGCGAGGTCAAGGATCTGAACATCATCATCAAGGCGGATGTGCAGGGCTCTGTGGAGGCTGTCAAGCAGTCGCTGGAGAAGCTGAGCAACGACGAGGTGCGCGTGCGCACCATCCACAGCGGCGTGGGCGCTGTGACCGAGAACGACGTCATGCTTGCGGGCATTGACGGCGCGATCATCATTGGTTTCAACGTCCGCCCCGATGCCAAGGCGCGCGAGGCGGCGACCCGCGACGGCATCGACATTCGCTATTACCGCGTCATCTATCAGGCGATCGAGGACATCGAGAAGGCCATGAAGGGCTTGCTCGCGCCGGAATACCGCGAGAATGTGCTCGGTCATGCCGAGGTGCGCAATGTGTTTAAGATCACCAATGTGGGCATTGTCGCCGGTTGCTATGTGACCGACGGCCTGCTCCAGCGCAACGCACAGGTTCGCCTGCTGCGCGATAATGTGGTCGTCTACGAGGGCAAGCTGTCTTCTCTGCAGCGGTTCAAGGATGCCGTCAAAGAGGTCAAGGATGGCTACGAGTGTGGCGTGTGCCTGGAAAACTATACCGACATCAAGGAAGGCGACATCGTCGAGTGCTTCGTGATGGAGGAAATCGCCAGGTAAACCGCTCTTTGTCCATACGGCCAGTACGAAAAGGATGCCGGTGTGCCCGGTGGAGGGAAGCGCTTCCACCGGGTGCGCGCGGTTTTGTGAGGTGGCAACGTGGCAACGCAGCAATTTGAAAGAACCGATCGCATCGCGGCGGAGATCATGCGCGAGGCAGAGCGGATCATCCGGGAGGAT
>DVJV01000168.1 GCA_018716525.1 Candidatus Ventricola gallistercoris | reverse complement strand
ACAAACCATACCGTCTTTTTCTCGATCATCGGGCATCCTCCTGTCAGACCTTTCCATTTTTCCCATCATAGCACCATTTGCACCAAAAGGCAATGCGCACCGCCGGACAGGTCAAATATGCAAATCGCTCTTTGCACAAATCCCACAAAATGGTATAATGCCATCAAACCCGATCATCGCTCAGGAGGTGTCTTTCATGGCCGACAAATGGCAACGCATCCGCTTCATGCCCGTTCTGCCGCTCGGCGAGGACGGCTGTCGCGTCACGGGCGGCGCGGCTCACATTGCGCTCTCCCGTCAGGCGGCAGCCGACGGCATGGTGCTGCTCAAGAACGAATGCGCGCTGCTCCCGTTTGCGCCGGGCAGCCGCATCGCCGTATTTGGAAAGGCGCAGGCAGATTACGTCAAGGGAGGCGGCGGCAGCGGCGATACCACAGTCGCCTACGTGCGCAGCCTTGCCCAGGGGCTGCGCATCAAGCAGGATGAGGGAAAAATCGCCCTGTTTGAGCCGCTCACCGATTTCTATTCATCGGAAGTTGCCCGGCAGTACGCATCGGGCGCGCTGCCGGGGCGCACGGTGGAGCCCGCCGTTCCGGAGGACCTGCTCAAGCAGGCGCGCGCGTTTACCGATACCGCGCTCATCACGCTGTGCCGCTTTTCCGGCGAGGACTACGACCGCACCGGCGACCCGTATGACGGCGATTACTTTCTCTCCCGCGAAGAAGAAGCCATGGTGCAGACCGTGCAGCGCACGTTTTCGCGCATCGCCGTGGTGCTCAACACCGGCGGCATGACCGACACGCTCTGGTTTTACGATAACCCCTCTATTGGCGCCGCGCTGCTCGCCTGGCAAGGCGGCATCGAAGGCGGGCTTGCCGCGGCAGATATTCTCGTGGGCGACGTCTGCCCCAGCGGCCACCTGACCGATACGTTTGCCGCATCGTTTGACGCCTATCCCTCTTCGGCAAATTTCGCCGAGTCCGACGACTATGTCGAGTATCAGGAGGACATCTTCGTCGGCTACCGCTATTTTGAAACGCAACCCGGCGCGGCCGCTTCCGTCTGCTACCCGTTCGGATACGGGCTGAGCTACACGACATTCTCTCTGTCAAACACATCCGGGGAACTTGGAAGCGACGGACAGATTCTCATCCGCACACAGGTGACCAACACCGGGGCCGTGAGCGGCAAGCATGTGGTGCAGGTCTACTGCGCGCCCGCGCGCGGCCGCCTGAGCAAGCCCGCGCGCGTGCTGGTGGGCTTTGCCAAGACGCGCCTGCTCGCGCCCGGCGAATCCGAAGCGGTATCCATCGCCTTCACGCCCTACGATTTTGCCAGCTATGACGACGAGGGCACCGTCGCCCGCTCCTCGTATGTTTTGGAAAAGGGCGCATACACATTCCACATCGGCGAGCACGTGCGCAGCACGCAGCCCGTCGCATTTGTGTACGATGTGCCGGAAGACCGCGTGCTCTTCACGCTTTCGCCCCGCTGCACGCCCACGCAGCTGCACCGCCGCCTGCTTGAGGATGGCGCCTACCGCGCCATTCCCTGTGCGCCGGATGCCCCGCGTGCGCCCTACGACGCATCGCTCATCCCGTTTGACGGGCAGTACCCCGCAGAATGCCCGTGGACGATCCCGACCTCCGCGTGGACGCCCGTCGAGCGCCCCCAGCTCAGGGACGTATGGGAGGGCAAACTGTCGCTTGACGCATTTTTAGACAACCTCTCGGATGAAGAGATGATCCATCTGCTCGGCGGCCAGCCCAACCGCGGCACAGCCATCACATTCGGCTTTGGCAATCTGTCCGAGTACGGCATCCCCAACGTGATGACGGCCGACGGCCCCGCCGGTTTGCGCATTCCGCCGGAGTGCGGTGTCTGCACGACGGCCTTCCCCTGCGCCACGTTGCTGGCCTGCACCTGGGATGTGGATCTGGTGCGGAAAATCGGCGAGGCCGGAGCCGACGAGGTCGTGGAAAACGGCTATGGCGTGTGGCTGACGCCCGCCATCAACATCCACCGTTCGCCGCTTTGCGGACGGAACTTTGAGTACTACTCCGAAGACCCGCTTGTCGCCGGCAAAATGGCCGCCGCCATGGTGCAGGGCATTCAGAGCCGGGGCATTGCGGCCTCGCTCAAGCACTTCGCCTGCAACAACAAGGAGACCAACCGCAAGGAGTCGGATTCCCGCGTATCCGAGCGCGCGCTGCGGGAAATCTACCTCAAGGGATTCGAGATCTGCGTGCGGGAGGCTCAGCCCCTCACAGTGATGAGCGCCTATAATCTCGTCAACGGTCAGCGTGCCAGTGAAAACCGCGACCTGCTCACAGGCATTCTGCGCGAGGAATGGGGATTTGAGGGCTTGGTCACCTCCGACTGGTACACCCATGGCGAGCAGTATGCGGAAATCGCCGCGGGCAACGACATCAAGATGGGCCGCGGAATGCCCGCCCACACGCTGCAAATGCTCAGGGAGGGCCGCATCAGCCGTGAACAGATCAAAACAAGCGTGACGCGATTGCTGAAAGTGATCCTGCGCCTGACGTGACGCTCTGCGTCTCCCTTTGCGGGGGGCCGTGCAACGTTCAGGCTCCATCGCCTCTGTGCCAGCGCGCCGCCCGAGTGCCACATAAAAATCTTCCAGTTATGCTAACGGATCTTGAATGCCTTCCCGGTTTCCTGTATAATATGAAAAACCTGGAATATTT
>DVJV01000167.1 GCA_018716525.1 Candidatus Ventricola gallistercoris | reverse complement strand
CTCTCGCCCCCGCGGGGCTCCCGGGCGGGAAACAGCGCAAGGAAACCTTGCTGCGCAAGCTTGCGAATCCGCCGCACATGTCGCCGGATTCGGATTGTATTTGGAGGGCTGCGGCCCTCCAAACCTCCCGGAAGGGTTTTTTGACAGTCTGCGGAAACCGCCAAGCGGTTTCCGTTTTTTTCGTTCAAAGCCGACTTTAGCCGGTCCTGGATTTTGCTGCTTCAGGCAGCGCATTTCACGCGGACACATTGAAAAAGGGATCGCCGCATGTTTTTTTCGCAAAAACAGCCGCGTCCTTTATCCCGTGCCTGACGCGTCAAAGGCATCAGACCCGCCCCTCGCAGAAGAATGCCGTGAGCACCTCGTCAAGCGCGCAAAGCGTTGTCAGGGCGTTTACCTTTGTGCGCAGCCGCGCCGCATCGCGCATTCCGCGCACATAGCACCCCACATGCCTGCGCATCTCCCGCACAGCCACACCCTCTCCCTTAAACGCGGCGAGCATATGCGCATGGCGCAAAAGCACGCTGAGCTTTTCCTGCACGGGAATCTCGCGTACAGGCCTGCCAGCCATGGCATCGCGGATCTGCTCGAAGATCCACGGGTTCCCCTGTGCAGCGCGGCCCACCGCCACGCCGTCACACCCCGTTTCCTCCCGCATCCGCAGCGCATCCTGCCAGCAGGTCACGTCGCCATTGCCGACGACGGGAATGGACACGCGCGCCTTGAGCTTTTGAATGGCGCTCCAGTCGGCATGCCCCTCGTAATACTGGCTGCGGGTCCGGGCGTGCAGCGTGATCATGGCTGCACCCGCCTTCTCCATCAGAGGGCCCAGATGCAGGTATTCTTCGCTGCCTGCCTCAAAACCCAGGCGCATCTTGACCGTCACCGGCACGTGTGAAGCGCAAACCACCTCGCGCACGATGTCTGCCGCGCGTGCGGGATCGCGCATCAGAGCGCTTCCCTCGCCATTGCCCACGATTTTGGGCACCGGACAGCCCATGTTGATATCCAGCAGCGCATAGGCGTTCCCCCGTGTCAGCTCCTCTGCCGCGCGCGCCATGACATCCGGCTCATGGCCAAAGATTTGCAGCGCCACCGCGCCTTCCTCGCGCGCGTCGACGCTCAGCAATTCGCGCACGGCACGGCTATCCCGCGGCGCAAGCAAGTAGCCCTTGGCGCTGACCATCTCGCTGACGGCCATCGGGCAGCCCATCTCATGGCAAATCACGCGAAAGGGCATATCCGTCACGCCGGCCATGGGGGCAAGCACTGCGCCGCGGGCAAGAAAATCAAGATTCGTCGTCATGCTGTGCGACCTCTTCACCCCCAGCCGTCACGAGTCCTGAATCTGCTCGATCAATTCCAGATTCGATATCTTCCACCGGCCCGCCGTGCGCACCAGCGTGACGCGGTAGCGCGACGTCGTCCAGGCTGGCGGGGAAAGGCGCGCCTCGCCGCCTTCGGCCAGCGCCGCCTCGCGCTTTGACGAGCTGATCGTGCCGTCGATAGCCGGAATGCTCTCGATGATCTCCGCACGCGCGATGTTCTCCCACGGCCAGGACCAGACGGAGATCATCTGCACGCGGTGATCATACCCGCGGATCTCATAATCCCGGTAGGGTGAAGAGTCGCTCAGGCCCACCTGAAGCACCGGATCGCGCGCGAGAAACTCCTGCTGAAAGTAGTCTTCCAAACTGCTTTCGTCGCCACCCATCATCACCACGCCGGCGCGCGCATCCAGTCCGTCGCTGATGAGCACCCAGATGTTCGCGGTATTCATCGCCAGATAAAACGAGACGACCAGCACCGCGCTGATCACGGTGATGAAAAACAGCCGCGAAGCGATGAAGTCAAGCAGCCGCTTGAGTATCCTCACAAAAGGCACCTCCTCCAAACGATGACATCGTGCGCCATTCCAACGGGAATAAGGCTGCGTCAGAAGATCGCATCGACAAATGCGCCCGCGTCAAACGCCTGCAGATCCTCGATCTGCTCGCCCACGCCGATGTAGAGCACAGGCAGCTTCAGCTCGTCCATGATGGCCACCGCGATGCCGCCCTTGGCCGTGCCATCGAGCTTGGTGAGCACGATGCCGGAGACATCCGCCACCTCGGAAAACTCGCGCGCCTGCGCAAGGCCGTTTTGCCCGGTGGTCGCGTCGATGACCAGCAGCGTGCGCACTTCGGCCTGGGGGTACTCCCTGGTGATGACGCGGGAGATTTTGCGCAGCTCCTCCATCAGGTTTTTCTTGTTGTGCAGGCGGCCCGCAGTATCCACGATGAGCAGATCGGCCTCGGCAGACTGCGCCTTTTTGATGCCGTCAAACACGACTGCCGCCGGATCTGCTCCCTCGGCATGGCGCACAATGGGCACCTGTGCCCGTTGCGCCCAGATCTCCAGCTGATCGGCCGCCGCCGCGCGGAACGTATCCGCCGCCGCCAGCACGACGCTGTGCCTCGCATCCTTAAAACGCATGGCCAGCTTGCCGATCGTCGTGGTCTTGCCCACGCCGTTGACGCCGACCACCAGCATGACCATCGGCCACTTGAGCGGCTTGCGCGGGGTATTCATCGTCTCCTTGAGGATATCCTTGAGAATTTCGCGCGCCTTGCGCGCATCGGTGATACGCTGCGCCTGCACGCGCGCCTTGAGCTCCTCAATGACCCGGTCGCTTGTGCGCACGCCCATATCGCTCATGATGAGGATGTCCACCAGATCCTCATAAAAATCATCGTCGATCTTTTCTGTGGCCTCCACGAGCTCGTCTACCCGGCCCGCGACGTTCGCGCGGGTCTTGGAAAGCCCCTGGAACAGCCGCGAAAACAGCCCCTTCTTTTCCTCCTGGCCCGCTTCCCCGGCCTGCGCACCGTGCTGTGCTTCTGCTTGCCTGGGGGCTTCCTGCCCGGCGCGTTCGCGCTCCTTTTTGGCTCCAAATCCGAAAATGCCCAATGCCATTTCCTCCTTCCGTGACCGGTCAATCCTCTTGCATGGCCGCATCCCGGCAGATGCCTCGCCAGCGGTTTCTTCATGCCAATCGCCAGGCGCCTTATGCCATGGCGTCCTCGCTCACGTCCTTAAGCTCCACGCTGAGCATCTTGGAGACGCCTTTTTCCTCCATTGCCACGCCGTAGAGGCCGTCGCAGCGCTCCATCGTGCCCTTTCTGTGGGTGACGACGACAAACTGCGTATCCTTGGAAAAATCCCGCAGGTACTCGGCGAATGTAGAGATATTGCCGTCGTCCAGCGCCGCCTCAATCTCATCGAGGAAGCAAAACGGCGTGGGCTTGAGCCGCAGCATCGCAAACAGAATGGCGATGGCCGTCAGCGCGCGCTCACCGCCCGAAAGCAGCGAGAGCATTTGCAGCTTCTTGCCCGGCGGCTGCGCCACAATTTCAATGCCGCAGCCCAGCACGTCGTTTTCATCCATGAGCCTCAGCTCTGCCTGGCCGCCGCCGAAGAGCCGCACAAACGTCTCGCTCAGATACTGCTGCAGCAGGTGGAAGTTCTCCAGGAACTGGCGTTCCATCTGCGTCTGCAGCGCGCGGATGATGCCTTGCAGATCATCCTGCGCCTTGAGCAAGTCGTCGCGCTGGCTGCTCAGGTCGTCGTACCGCTCCCGGCAGGCGCGGTAATCCTCCACAGCCGTCACGTTGACGGGCCCCATCGCGCGGATCTCCTTTCGGATCTCGCCGGTGCGCCGGTCGCTGCCTGCCAGATCAAACGGCTCGCTCAGATATTCCCTTGCGCCCGCGTATGTCAGCTCATACTCATCCCAGATGCGCTGCTGCATCTGGCTGAGCTCGCTTTGCGTGCGGCTGAGCACCATCTCCGCCTTGTGACACTTGTCCGTATCCTGGGCCAGCGTCTGACGCAGCTCGTCGACCTCCTGCGTCAGCTTGCGGATGCGCTCCTGCGCTTCATTGCGCGAGGCCTGGCGCTTTGCAAGCTGTTGCTGCGCCTCGTCAAGCTGCCCGGCGCATTCCTGCTGCCTGTGCTCATCCTGGGCAAGCTGCTCCATACTGCGCTGATGGCGCAACGTGAGCTGCTCGCGGCTCTCACGCGCCTGGCCGATCTGCGCGGCCATCTCGTTTTGCTCGCGGCGCATGCGCACGCCATCCTGCAAGAGCGCGCTCACGTCGCGCTCCTTCGCCGCCAGCGTCACCCGCAGGCCCTGCACCTGTTCGCGCAGCGCATCCAACGCCTCGCGCTTTTCATAGAGCGCATCGCTGTATGCTGCGGTCTGCCGGTTCATCTCGTCGCTGTTCTTTTCCTCGCCCGCCTGCGTGTCGCGCGCGCCGGCAAGCTGGCTATCGATCTGCGAAAGATTCTGCTCGATCTGCTGTCTGAGCAGTTCGCAGCGCTCTTCCTGCTGCGCGTGGCTCTCCCGCTGTGCGGATACCGTGCGCACGCGCTCCTGGGTAATCGAAACGTCGATCTGTGCCTGGTGCAGGTCTTCAAACGCCTGTGCGCGCTGCTGCTTGATCTCCTGGCGCTGCGCTTCCGCCTGCTCGATGCGCTGCCGGCATTCGGCGATCTGCCCATCCAGCCTGACCAAAAGCGCCTCATGCTCCTTGATCTCGCGCTCCCGCGAGAGCAGGCTGGTCATGCGCGAAGCCGAGCTGCCGCCCGTCATGGAGCCGCCCGAGTGCATGACGTCGCCCTCCAGCGTCACCAGGCGGAACGCATGGCGCCCGCGGCGCATGATCTCGATGCCCGCATCCAGGTTTTGCGCCACCACGGTGCGCCCCAACAGGTTCTCCACGATGCCCCGGTATCGCTCGTCAAACCCCACCAGCTCACTGGCCAGGCCCACGCATCCGGGCATATTCAGAAGCTGGCGCTCCTGCGCATTGAGCGTCCGGCCGTTGATCGTGGTCAGCGGCAAAAATGTGGCGCGGCCCAGCTTATTCTGGCGCAGATACGCGATCATGTCCCGCGCGACGTACTCATCCGCCGTCACCACGTTTTGAAGCGCGCCGCCCAGCACGGCTTCCACCGCGCGCTCCAGCTCCTTGGGCACGCGCATGAGCGAAGCGACCACGCCGTGCACACCCGCGTTGCCGCGCGCGTGCAGCAGCACCTGCTTGACCGCCTGCTGATAGCCGGCATAGTCGCGCTCCATCTCCCGAAGCACACGCAGACGGCTGGACGCGGCCTGCTTCTGCCCATTGGCATCCGCCAATGTCTGCTGCAGGCTGGCAATGTCGCGCGCCATCTGCTGGGACTTCGCCTCGATCGCCTGCTCAGCTTCGGTGCACTGCTTTTCTTCCTGCTGTGCCTGCGCAAGCTCCTGTTTCGCCTCATCAAGCTGTTCCTGCAACTGAGCGGCAACGGCCGCCAGTTCTTCCCGCTGGGCCCTGGCCTCCTCGCCCCGGCGTTCCAGCTCTTTGCGCATTGTGGAAAGGCGCGCCTCGCTGGTGCGCACATCGCTCAGGCGGTTCATCGCCTCGATAATGGCGCTCTTGTGCGCCTCGAGCTTCTCTTCTGCCTCGCGCGCTTCCTCCTGTGCCTGTGCAAGCGCCTCTTCCTGCTTGTGCAGCTCCCGCTGCAGGCTGACGATCTGCGTCTTCCCGGTCAGGGCGTCCGCATCGTTTTTCTCGATTTCTCCCGTCAGCGCCTGGCTGCGTGCCTTCTTGACGTCCTCATCCTGACTGAGCGCGAGCACATCCTTTTCCATGCGCGCAATTTCCGCACGCAGCACACTCAGATCGCCTTCGCGCGCTTCCTTTTCGCGCGTGAGATCCAACACCGCTTCATGCGCTGCCGAAACTTCTGATTCCAGCGCCTGCATCGCCTCGTTGGCGGCATCGCGCTGGAGGCTGAGCTCCTGCGTGCGGCGCTCTTCGTCCTCAATCGCTTCCCGGAGGCCTTCAAGCATCCGTTCCGCGTCTGCGATGCGCTCCTTGGCGCGGTCGCTGCGCAGCACGAAGGCTGAGCACTCCAGCGTGCGCAGCTCATCGCGCAGCGCCAGATACCGCCTGGCCGTCTCGCTGGCCTTGGCAAGCGGCTCCAGCTGGCTCTCCAGCTCGGCAATGATATCCTCCACGCGAGAGAGGTTGTCGCGCATGTTGGCAAGCCGCTTTTCGCTCTCCTCCTTGCGCGCGCGGTATTTGACGATGCCCGCCGCCTCCTCAAACACGCCGCGGCGGTCCTCGCTCTTCTGGGAGAGGATTTCATCGATCCTTCCCTGGCCGATAATGGAATAGCCCTCGCGGCCCACGCCCGTATCGCGGAACAGATCCACGATATCCCTCAGGCGGCACGCGGATTTATTGATGTAGTACTCGCCCTCGCCGCTGCGGTAGACGCGCCGCGTGATCATGACCTCGGAAAAATCCACCGGCAGGGCATGATCCTCGTTGTCAAATACGAGCGATACTTCGCAGTACCCCAGCCGCTTGCGCTTCTGCGTGCCGCCGAAGATCACATCCTCCATCCGGCCGCCGCGCAACGCCTTGGCGCTCTGTTCGCCCAGCACCCAGCGCACCGCATCCGACAGATTCGATTTGCCGCTTCCGTTTGGCCCCACGATGCCCGTGATGCCCTGGTCAAAGACGACCACCGTCTTATCCGCAAACGACTTGAACCCGTATATCTCCAGTCTTTTCAGCCGCACTGATGCGACTCCTTTCCCACCCGGCGGTTTGCCCGCGGGCTCTGCTTACTTTTTGACATTGAGCCGCTCCATCGCCATCTGGGCGGCAGCCTCTTCGGCGCGCTGCTTGCGCGCGCCCGCACCGCATCCCAGCTGCGTGCCATCTGCCCGGAGCACGCGCGCCGTGAACACCCGCGCGTGCGGCGGCCCTTCCTCACCGATAATCTCATAAGTGGGCGCTTCCTCGCCCAGCCCCTGCAGATACTCCTGAAGCGCGCTCTTCGCGTCGCGGTCTTCCCTCTCGCTTGTCTTGTAGCCATCCATCGCCAAATCGACCAGCGCCGCGGCCTTCTCCATGCCGCCGTCCAGGTATACCGCCGCGATGACGGCCTCCATCGTATCCGCGAGGATCGACGGGTTCTCCCGACCGCCAACGAGCTCCTCGCCGCGGTCAAGCTTCAAAAAGCCGCCCAGCCCCAGCCGCTTTGCCGCGCGCGCCAGGTTCGCCTCGCACACCAGCGCCGCACGCTTGCGCGTGAGCTGACCTTCGCGCAGCTTGGGGTAATCCCGGTAGAGCACGCGGCTGACGCAGATCTCCAGCACCGCATCGCCCAGAAACTCCAGCCGCTGGTTATCCTGACACTTGCGCGAAAGCGCATAAGAAGGATGGGTCATCGCCAGATCGAGCAGGCCGATGTCTGAAAACGTGTGGCCGATCGTCCGCTCGAGCAGTTGGTAATTCATGCTTTCTCTCCTATTTACATGGCGAATTGTGCCCCGTGTATTTCGCTTCGCGTACACACGCCCGCGAAGTGAAATACACGGGAAGCGCCGCCCGGTCGAAACCGCCGGGCGGCTTTCCCTGTCTCAGTTCATCTTCTCTTCGATGTACTTGACCATGTCGCCGACCGTCTTGACCTTCTCGATGGCGTCATCCTCCACCTCGATGCCAAACTCGCTTTCGATATCCATGACCAGCATCATCACGGACGCGCTGTCCGCCTGAAGATCCTCGCGCAGGCGCGCCTCGGGCTTCACTTCCTGCACATCCACGCCCAGCTGCTGGGCCACCATGTCCTTGAGTTTTTCATAAATCATGTTGATCTCCTCCTTATTTCTGTCACCCGGCTTCCTGTGCCGGATGCAAAGGGTGCAAAGGCTTATGCCTCTTCGCCGACATTCAGGCGCGCGACCTCCTCACGAATCAGGTCGACCACGCCGCCCTCCACCACGCACCTGGCCTGGCGGATGGCGCAGAAGATCGCGCGCGCGTTGGAATTGCCGTGCGCCTTGATGACCGCGCCTTCCACGCCGAGCAGCGGCGCGCCGCCGATCTCCGTGGCATCAAAGCTGTGCTTGAGGTTTCTGAACGTATCGCGCGCCAGCAGCGCCGCGACCTTGCCCTTGGTTGTCTGCGTCAGCCCGCTCTTGAGCAGCCCGAAGAGCATGGAGATTACACCCTCCGTGTTCTTGAGCAGCACATTGCCCACAAAACCGTCAGCTGCCAGCACATCGCAGCTCCCGGCGAGCGCGTCGCGCGCCTCAATATTCCCGGCAAACGCAAACGGCTGGGGCTTTGTCATCAATTCATAGGTCTTTTGCGCCTGCTCATTGCCCTTGGCCGCCTCCGC
>DVJV01000166.1 GCA_018716525.1 Candidatus Ventricola gallistercoris | reverse complement strand
CATGAGTCCAAGATCGTGACGATGTACATGGTGACCACAGCGATTCTGTGCGTCATTACCCTGCTCGGGGTTTTGTAAGCGATGGAACATGGCGCCGTTTGAGATGGGGCGCGGTGTGTTTGCATGAGGGCAAGGGTGAGGAAAACCCGAAACGCGGTGCCCAGAAAGCGCGGACAGCGGATCACAGGACGGAGGCGACACAACAGGATGGATGTCAAAGGGAAACGCGTGCTGGTGTGCGGGATGGCGCGCAGCGGTATTGCCGCGGCCAAACTGCTTGCCCAGCTTGGCGCACAGGTCACCGTCAGCGACCTGAAGGCGGAACGCGAGTTTGACGATGCACTGGAGGAGCTGCATGCGGCAGGTTGCCGCTTTGCATTGGGAGAGGCGCCGGATGCCTATATCCCAGACCAGGACATGATGGTCATCAGCCCCGGCATCGCCTGGAAGAAGCCCTTCGTGCAGAATGCGCTTGCCTGTGGCGTGGAGGTCATGGCCGAGCTTGAGCTGGGCGCACGGCTCACACGCGGTGAGCTGGTGGCCATTACCGGCACAAACGGCAAGACGACGACCACCACCCTGGTGGGTGAGCTGTTGCGCGCGGCAGGGCGCACCACGCATGTGGTGGGCAATATCGGCTATCCGATCACCGCGACGGCGGGCATTTCCCGCGATGAAGATGTGACCGTCGCGGAGGTCAGCTCCTATCAGTGCGAGGGCATCAGCTCTTTCCACCCGCATGTGGGCGCTGTGCTCAACATCACGGAGGATCACATCGCGCGCCACGGCAGCATGGAGGTCTACATCGCCATGAAGCGGCGCATCTTCGCGCAGCAGACTGAGCAGGATGTGGCCGTGTTCAACAGGGACGACGAGACCTGCGTGCGCATGGCGCAGGGACTGCGCGCGCGCGTCGCCTGGTTCTCCCGCAAGCAGCGCGTGGACTTTGGCGCTTGCGTCGAGAATGGCAATATCGTGCTGCACCTTGACGGCGAGCCGCAGACGGTGTGCCGGTGCGACGAGGTATTCATCCCCGGCGCGCATAACCTGGAAAACGCGCTGGCCGCTGTGACCATTGCAGGGGCATTGGGCGTGCCGGTGGAGACGATGCGCGACGTGCTGCGCACGTTCCGCGGCGTGGAGCACCGCATTGAGACGGTGCGCGAGCTTAGCGGCGTCACCTGGATCAATGACTCAAAGGGCACGAATGTCGATTCGACACAGAAGGCCATCGAGACGATGACGCGGCCGACTGTGCTCATCCTGGGCGGGAGCGACAAGGGCGTTTCGTTTGATCCGCTGGCCGAGACGCTTGTTCATGCGCCGCAGATCATCCACTGCGTGCTCATTGGCGACACGGCGGCGCAGATCGAAGCTTCGCTTGCCCGGACTGGATACACAGCCGTCACCCACGCGGGGCACGATTTTGACCGCTGCATCGCGCTGTGCCGCGAGCTGGCCGTGCCCGGAGGCTGCGTGCTGCTCTCGCCGGCATGCGCGAGCTTTGACATGTTCAAGGATTACGAGGACAGGGGCAGGGTTTTCAAGGAAAAGGTCATGGCGCTTGTCTGAGGCGCTTTGCTGACCGGCTGCAAAAGAGGAGAGTCTGAAAGCAGTCGGGAGGGAGCGTCGTCATGGAAAAGCGGGTCAGGCGCACATGCGACAAAACGGTGGTCGTGTTGATGGTGCTGCTGCTGTGCATGGGGCTGATCACGTTGTTCAGCGCCACGTATTACCAGAAAGCGGCCACGGGCGATGCGCTGGCGGCGGTCAAAAAGCAGTTGATCGGCGTGGCGCTGGGTGCTGCGGCATGCGTGATACTTTCGCGCGTGCCGTATCGCTTTTTCAGGAATCCGCGCGTGATGCTGCTGTTGCTGGCAGCCAGCGCGCTCTTGCTGGTTTTGGTGATCATACCGGGCATCGGGGTGAGCGTCAACGGATCGCGCCGCTGGCTCAACCTTATGGGCATGAGCATGCAGCCGTCGGAGTTTGCCAAGTATGCGATGGTCATCTTCATGGCGGGGGCGCTCGACAGGCGGTCTGAAGCCATCTACAGCCTCTTTGGCGGCGTTGCGCCGCTTCTGCTGGTGCCCGGCGCCATGTTCCTGCTGATTCTGGAGCAGCCCAATCTCTCCACGGGCGGCAGCATTCTCATCTGTGCGCTGGTGATGCTCTTTTGTGCGGGGCTCAGAAAGCGGCACCTGGCGCTGCTGAGTGTCAGCGGCATGTGCCTGGGCGCGTTCTATGCCTGGAGCGCGCCGTACAGGCGTGAGCGGCTGCTTTCCTTTCGCGATCCGTTCGCCAAGATGAGCGACGAAGGGTATCAGCTCTCCCAGTCGCTCATCGCCCTGGGATCGGGCGGGCTCTTTGGCATGGGGCTGGGGCAGGGAAGGCAGAAGTTCGCCTATCTGCCCTATCCGGAGTCGGATTTCATATTCGCCATCGTGGGTGAAGATTTCGGGTTGGTTGGCTGCCTGGCGGTGATTGCGCTGTTTGTGGCGTTTGTGTTTGCCGGGCTGCGCGTGTCGCTGGCCTGTCCGGATCGTTACGGCTGCCTGCTGGGAGCGGGCATCACCTCGATGATCGGCTTGCAGGCGTTCATCAACATGGGTGTGGTGACGGGCATTCTGCCCACCACGGGCCTGCCGCTGCCCTTCTTCAGTGCCGGCGGCACGTCGGTGAGCATGATCATGGCGGCGGTGGGCATCCTGCTGAATATTTCGCGCACATCGGGGCGGGCGCTGGCATCGCCCTGACGGCTGCGCACGGGCGCTTTGCGGCGCGAATTCCCGGGAAAGCAGAGTGACGGGTGCGGCATCTCATACGAAACGGAACTGACGGAGGATGGGCTCATGAAATACGAAAAATCCCGGAAACAATCCAAGCACACGAAGGCCATGGCAGTGGTCGTCATCATGGCGGTGGTGGCGTTGTTCGTGCTGGTGAGCAGCCGCGTGTTTGCTGTGCGGGATATCATGGTGGTGGGCAACCGCAACCTGCTGCGCGAGGAGGTCATCACTCAAAGCGGCGTTGAGATCGGCGATAATCTCTTTGGCATATCCGCCTCGCAGCTCAAGGCCAAGCTGGAAAAGAACCGGTATATCGAGTACGTCAGCCATGGGTTTGATTACTATGGTACACTGACGATTCACATCAATGAGCGGCTGGGCATGGCTGTGGTCAATGCCTTCGGGTTATACTATGTGCTGGATGCCTCCGGCATGGTGCTCGAGTGCGCGGGCAGCGCATATCCGGACACCGTATCGGGGCCCAAGGTGAGCGGGTTTGCCATCGACGATCATTCGCGCGTCACGGTAGGGCAGGTGCTGCCCGTGCAGGATCAGGAGCAGCTTGTCCAGATGGAGCGCGTGCTGCGCGCGATGGACGAGGTGGGCCTGCTGGGGCGCATCACCATGCTTGACGTCAAAAACCTTGACAATCTGTATGCCATGACTACGGATGGCGCAAAGATCGTTTTGGGCGATGACAGCAGCCTGACCACCAAGTTGCTCATCGCCAAGGAGGTGCTCGCTGTGCGTGAGCCCCTGGGCAGCGTGCAGGGGGCGGAGATCGATGTTTCCAGCGGAAAGGATGCGCACTATATCCCGGATGTGCTGCCCACGGTCACGCCGGTGCCGACCGCTACGCCGACGCTGGAGCCCTCCCAGACGCCCGCGTAGGAGGAATTTGGATGGAAAATGAACAAAATTTGCTCAGGTGGCTTGAAAGAACGGGCATAATCGGTTACAATAAACTCGCATAATATTAGAAATAAGATGATATCTTGCGCCCTTTTGGGCCAATTTACATGCGGGCAGACAGGAGCATGAGATCGTATGATGAAAAAAGCGACGGCGGTTTTGGACTTTGGAACCTCCAAAGTGCTGGTATTGCTTGCGGAAGAGAGTGCATATCAGAAGGTGACGATCACTTCCGCAGGCATGGCCCAGTATGACGGGTTCATGAATGGGGAGTGGAATGCCCCGTCTGAGGTGTCCGATGCGATTGCCAGCGCGATTGAGGCGGCGGAGAACAAAGTCGGTACGCGCATCAAGGAGGTATACGTTGGGGTGCCGGGCGAGTTCGTCCGGGTGTATGTGATCGAGTCGAGCGTGGCGCTTCAGGGCGCAGACCCCAAGGTGACCAGCGCGGACGTGGAAAAGCTCCAGCGGCAGGCTACGGAGATGCTCGACCGGCCTACGGGCGTGATCATTCACCGTTCGCCGGCGTGGTTCAAGGTCGATGGAGGCCAGAAGACGCTGGAGCCCGTCGATCAGAAGGGCTCGATGCTCGAAGGCATGATCGGCTTTGTGCTGGCGGATCAGTTTTTTATCAACGATGTGACCGAGCGGCTCCGGGAACTGAATATAGAGGTGCGCGGCTTCTTCTCCACGTCGGTGGGCGAGGCCATGCAGATGATCCCCTTCGAGGAGCGGGATCACACGGCGATCCTGGTGGACGTGGGTTATCTCTCCACCGAGGTGATGGCTGTGGAAGGCGATGCGCTGATCTGGCAGAAGGTGCTTCCGGTCGGCGGCGCGCACATCACGCTGGATCTGACATACGGGCTGGAAAAGCCGTTTGATATGTGCGAAAAGATCAAGCGGGCGTATACGTTCAACGCCCCCAAGAACACGCAGATTGAGGTGCAGGGGGAGAGCGGGCAGGTTGAGAGCTTTGAAGGCGAGCAGGTGAGCATGATCATCGACGCGCGAGTCGATGAGATCCTGGAGATGGTGGATGACGCGGTCAAAAAGAGTGGCATCCGGCTGGGTAACTGGTCAAATGTCTATTTCACCGGCGGCGGCCTGATGCCCATGGCAGGCGCCCGGGTCTACGCCGCAGGCAAGCTCTCGCGCAACGTGCGCGAGGCGGCGACGAAGACGGTCAAGCTCAAGCCCGCGCAGATCTACGCCAGCGGCAGCGGGTTGCTGGAGCTGGTGTACAACACCATTGAGATGGAAGAACAGGACGAGGGCCTGTTTGAGCGCATCAAGCGCATATTCCGCAAGTAAACAGGCGCGTTCGTGCCGGAGGGCTTAAACCGGCTTTGAAATCGAAGCGAAACAAAAGGGGGATTTCCTGTGTTTGAAATTGAAATGGATGATCGTCCGGCAGCCTCTATCAAAGTCGTCGGCTGTGG
>DVJV01000165.1 GCA_018716525.1 Candidatus Ventricola gallistercoris | reverse complement strand
CGCTGGATAAGTTTGACAAGATCGGCCTGGAGGGCATCCGTCAGGAGCTGCTGGAGAGCGGATTTGACGCCGGCGCTGTGGACAAGTACCTGAGCATCTACCGCAAGGTGGAGCCCGGCATGACCATCGATGCGTTCCTGAGCGATCTGGATGAAGCGTATGTGCCCCGCGAGGCGGCCGACAATCTCGCCCAGATCATCGCCTGCGTGAAACCGATGCTCGCCGAAGGCGTCCGGATCGTGTTCGATCCTACGCTCGTGCGTGGCATGGGGTATTACACCGGCCCGATTTTCGAGGTCACCATGGACGGCTATGGCTTCTCCATCGCGGGTGGCGGCCGGTATGACAAGATGATCGGCAAGTTCAGCGGGCAGGATGTGTGCGCCAGCGGCTTCTCGATCGGCTTTGAGCGCATTGTGACCATCCTCAAGGATCACATGGAGGGCGGTTACCGCCGCAAGGAAGAGGCTGTGGCCTTCCTCATCGGCGCCAAGGTGCCCCAGGAGAAGCGGATGCAGGTGCTCGCCCAGGCGGATTCGCTGCGCAAGACGGGCGCTGTCGTTACCGTGCTGCCGATGAACAAGAATATCCGCCACCAGATCGAGCTGCTGGAGGCGGAAGGATACACGCGTTTTGAAAAGGTGTTTGACTGACGCGCCCCGGTTTCCTGCAGGGTGTGCAGGGCTGTCTGCCGGTCGCGCAGAAAAGGAGAGAACATGACCAACAGGGGAGTTGTCACCGAGGTCAACGGCGACATGCTGACCATCGTATTTGAGCGGCACGAGGCGTGCGGCGACTGCCATGCCTGTATGCGCGGCAGCAGCGATTGCGCCAAGCACACCATCAAGCTGCGCGGCAAGGCGCAACGGGGAGACATCGTCGAAGTGGAGATGGATGATTCCCACGTGATGGCGGCCTCTGCCGTGGCGTACATGATTCCGCTGGCAGGCTTTATCGTAGGTCTGGCAGCGGGATGGGGAATCAGCGGGCACGTCACCGGCATCAATGCCGAGCTGCTCATGGCGTTTTGCGCGGTGGCCGGCACGGGCGTGGCCTATCTGATCATGCGTGCGCTTGATCCGCATTTTTCCAAAGGGCGCTGGGAGCAGCACATAGTGTCGGTTAAGCGCCCGGATGACGTGGCCTGAGCATAGAAGGGCCTGTCTGTGCGTATCCTTCATGAAACAAAAGTCGTGAATAGGAGGTCTTTTTATGGCAATGCATCTGGATACAAAGGCGTTTGAGCAGGCCATCGCGGGCGACAAGCCGGTGCTGGTCGATTTCTGGGCGACGTGGTGCGGCCCGTGCCGGATGATTGCGCCGGTGATCGAGGAGATCGCCGAGGCTTATGACGGCCGTGCGCTGGTGGGCAAGGTGGATGTGGACGAGGAGCCGGGCCTGGCCCAGCGCTTCGGCGTGATGAGCATCCCCACGCTGATCGTATTCAAGGACGGCAAGGTCGTCGAGCAGGCGGTTGGCGCCCGCGGCAAGCAGGATGTGGCAGCGATGCTGGATCGCCATCTGTAAGCTGCTGCGTATTGTACAAAAGGGCTGCTTTCCCCCCTGAAAAGAGGGAGAGCAGCCCTTTGCTGTAAAAAAAGAGAGATGCCCGTGCGTCCTTCGGGCATCTCCGATAAGGGAGAAAAGTTAGTATCATCTAACCGCTAACAGTATAGCATATCCGCCGTGGAAATACAACCCCCCTTTTTACATTGATTTGAGCATGACGGAGGGCAGGTATCATGGAAAGCAATCTGCATCAGGTACAGGATAGCATCAGGCGCATTGTGGAAGCATTTGTCGTGACCGGCACGGTTACGGACATCTGCCCCTATGGCAACGGGCACATCAACGATACCTATCTGGTCACGACATCCGGCAAGCGGTACATCCTCCAGCGCGTCAACCGCTACGTATTCAAGGAGCCGGTGCAGGTGATTCGCAACATCGAGCTGGTCACCGGCTATCTGCGCGATGTAATTGCCCGCGAAGGCGGCGACCCGCAGCGCGAGACGCTGACGCTCATCCCCACACACAGCGGCGAACATTATGTGGTGGATGCGTCGGGCGAGCTGTGGCGCATGTACCTGTTCATCGAGCAAACGATTTCTCGCGATCTGCCGGATACCGAGGCGCTCTTTGCGCTCTCTGGCGAGGCTTTTGGCCGGTTCCAACGTCAGCTGGGCGGCTTTGATGCCAGCATGCTGAGTGAGACGATTCGCGATTTTCACAACACGCCTGCCCGGTATGCGCAGCTCATGGATGCTGTGGAGCGCAATGAGGCGGGCAGGCTCTGCAAGGTGGGAGAGGAGCTGGCCTTCTGCCGCCGCTATGAGCGCGAGGTGCATACGCTGACCGATGCGCTGGAAGCGGGCGAGATTCCGCTGCGCGTGACGCACAACGACACCAAGCTCAACAACGTGCTGCTCGATGCAAAGACGGGCCGCGGCGTGTGCGTCATCGACCTGGATACGGTGATGCCGGGCCTGGCTGCGTATGACTTTGGCGACTCTATCCGCTTTGGCGCCAATACCGCCGCCGAGGATGAGCGGGATCTAAACAAGGTGCAGATTTCGCTGCCGATGTTTGAAGCGTTTGCGCGCGGCTATCTGAGCCAGGCGGGCGATGCGCTCAAGCTCCGCGAGGTGGAGCTGCTACCCATGGGCGCCAAGCTGATGACGCTGGAGTGCGGAATGCGCTTCCTGGCGGACTACCTCAATGGCGACAAGTACTTCAAGATTCACCGCGAGGGGCACAACCTCGACCGTGCGCGCACGCAGTTTACACTGGTCAGCCGCATGGAGGCGCATTTTGAGGAGATGTGCCGCATCATCAGCCGGGTTTGATTCCGCCAAGGTGGCGGATGCGCGATCACGAAAAAAGAACAGGCGCCGTCGCACTGCCCCAAAGGTCCGTGCGGCGGCGCTGCTTTGCGGTATGGCGCAGTGTGCCGCTTTCCCGTTTTGGTGCGTTGTCAGAATGGCGAAGATATGTTACAATCATAAGAAGTAAAACTATGCGGATAAGCCGCTTTGGAGCCACCCGCAAAGAGGCTGGTGTGGCCGATTGGATACGGAAGGGAAGCGTTTTTTATGGAACCGTTTATCATAGAGCGGGCCGTCCCGCAGGATGCCGATGAGATCTATGCGCTGTATCACTCGCTGATTGATGCGCCATATGGCACGTGGAATGAAGAGTACCCCAGCCGTGAACTGGTCGAGGAGGATCTTGCCCACAGCCAGGTGTTTGTCATGCGCGACGGCAGCGGCCGCATCGTTTCGGCGATCGTCAATGAAGCGGATACGGATGAATTTGAACCCCTGGCGCCGTGGTATCCCGATGTGACGCACTGGGCGCAGTTTGGCCGCCTTGGCGTGGCCAGCGATATGCAGGGCCGGGGCATTGCCAGGCAGATGCTGACCTATGCCATGGAGCAGACGAAGGCACAGGGATGCCAGGCCGTGCGCTTTCTGGTGGGGGCACACAACACACCGGCGCAGCGATCGTATGCCAAACTGGGGTTTGAGGTCTGCGGCGAGGCGGATGCGTGGGAGGGGCACTGGCTCTGTTATGAAAAGCGGCTGTAAGGCGGCGCGCTTTTGCAGGCGGCGCACACCGTGCAGCGCCTGATGGAACACAAGACGAAAAAAGAGGTGTGATTCCCGTGCACATGCGCACCAAGAAGTGGGCCAAGCCTGAGCTGGCAGTGTGCCCCTATTTTACCAATGAGGCTGAGCGTTTTCGCGGGCAGTGGCGCGCGCAGTTTGAGTGTGATCAACCGTTGTATTTGGAGCTGGGCTGTGGCAAGGGCGTTTCTACGGCGGTCATGATTCACGACAATCCGCAGATCAACTACGTCGCTGTGGATATCACCTGCAACGTGCTGGGCGACACGCGCCGCAATATTGCCGCAGCATTTGGCGATGCGCCCGTCAAAAATGCGATCATCGCGCGCTACGACATCTCCTATATCGAGAAGGTCTTTGCGCCGGAGGACCGTGTGGAGCGCATCTACATCAACTTTTGCAACCCGTGGACGAAGCGGCCCAAGTATGCCAAGCGCCGTCTGACGCATCCGCGGCAGCTCATGCAGTACCGCACATTCCTGGTGGATGGTGGGGAAATCTGGTTTAAGACGGATGACGTGCCGCTCTTCACCGAGTCGCTTCCGTATTTTGAGGCGTGCGGCTTTGAAATGCGCTACCTGACCAACGATCTGCACGCATCGGGCTTTTCGCCCAACTATGTGAGCGAGCATGAACAGAAGTTTACTGCGCTGGGGGTGCCTATCAAGTTCGTGATCTTCCGCAAGAAGCCCGGTCCGGTCACGCTTGATCCGGTCCGGTGGGTGATGCCCGGCGCATTTGCCAAACTGCGGGAGGGCGTTCCTGCGCAAGAGGAAGGCTGAGCCAACGGCTGCAAGAAGACTGCAAAAGAGGAACATGCCATGTTTGCCATCGTCGTCAATCCCGCAGCGGGAAACGGGCGCCAAGCCACGCTGCTTGACCGCCTGAAGCGGATGCTGAATGAGCGCTCGGAGGCATATGCCGTCTATGAAACGACGGGCGTGGGCGACACCGCCAGACAGGTGCGCCGCGCCATGGATGAGGGATGCCACAGCATCGCGCTCATCGGTGGAGACGGCACGCTCAGCGAGGCCGTGGGAGAACTGGCGGGTTCATCCGTCACGCTGTATATCGTGCCGTGCGGCACGGGGAATGACTTTGCGCGCGCGTTTCGCCTGCCCAAGGACCCCGTCCGGGCATTTGCCGCCCAGCTGGATGGCACCGCGTGCCAGGTTGACTGCGGCCTGATCAACGATTGCGGGTTTATCAATGTATCCGGGTCCGGGTTTGACGTGGAGGTGCTCAAAAAGACAGAGGAGCTCAAGCGCCTGTACCCGGGCGAAAAGGCTTACCGCAAGGCCGTGCTTTCCGTGCTGGAGCGGTACAAGCCATTTGAGGCAGAACTGTCCGTCGACGGCGGGCCGTTCAGGCGCGAACGGTTGACGATTGTGGAAATCGCCAACGGGCAATACATCGGTGGGGGAATGCGCGTGGCGCCCCGCGCCAAGGAGCAAGATGGCTTGTTTGACGTTGTGCTGGTGCGCACGGTGCCCCGCGGATTGATTCCGCTGCTGCTGCCGCTGTTCATGCTAGGGCTGCATGCGGGGCTTCCGGTCACGCGCATGTACCGCGCACGCAGTGTGGTTTTGCGTGCGCCGGGAATGACGGTGAACATCGACGGCCGTCTGGTGCAGATGGATGAAGCCCACTACCGGATTATGCCGGGCGCGTTGCGCATGATGAGACCGGCACGATGACAATTTTTGCCAAAGCGGGATGAAACGGAGCGACGATTCCGTTATATGGATAGACAGCACGAGAAGAGGAGTGTGAACGCAATGAAAAAGTTCTTGACGATAGGGTTCGCGCTGATGCTGATTTTTGCCATAGCTGCAAGCGGCGTAGGAGAGAGCCTGTTTGTGGATAACCGTGAAACGGACAAAATCTATCCCGAACGGCTGAATCTGCGCGCAGAACCGACCAAGAACGGCGCGATCCTCGGCCTGTATTATACCGGTGCACAGGTCAATGTGCTGAATGTGGAAAACGAAGAGTATGTGCGCGTGGAGATCGGCGGCATGAATGGCTACATGGCCAGGGAGTATCTGATTACCGCCGAGGAAGCCGTTGCCCGCTATGGCGAGGATAGCGGCTTTGGCGATTGCCGTGCGGCCGAGGTGGATCTGTCCGGCCTGTGGATGCAAAGCGTTGCGATGCACGCGCAGACAGACCTGGAGAGCGAAACGGTTGCCACCCTGGAGAATGGCGCGTCCGTCTCCCTGGTGGGTATTTTGAACGACTGGGCATACGTTGCCTCGGGCGAAGAGGGGGCGAAGGTGTATGGCTATCTGCCGCTGGATGTGCTGACCGATGTGGGCGAGCTGAAGGTGTCGATCATCTCCAGTGGAAAGTCGGATGCCAAGACCATCCTGTACGATGCGCCCAACGACAAGGCGGATGAGATCATGTCCCTGAGCAACGGCACGGCATGCTTCAGCCTCTTTGGCAGAAAGGAAGGCGAGTGGCGCAGGGTGCGTGTTGGGGGCGTGGCCGGATGGATTCGCTACACCCAGGTGGACAACCTCTATCCGCTGGGCAATCAGCCGCGCAGCGTGGTGCCGTACTATCCGCTGCTGATGCAGACAAAGGGCGATACGCTGCTTTACAGTGTGAAGGGCAACGCAAGCCAGGCGTATATGACGCTTGGAGACGGCATGAAGGTCGAACTGCTGGCTGAGTGTGGCGACTACGCCTATGTGCGCACATATGAAGGCGGACCTGGCGCCTATGACTGCGGCGATTATGGCTACGTGGCGCTTGCGGATCTGTCGCTGACACAAGCGGGCGAGAGCATCGGTGTGGCGCAGGTGGATGATGGCGATCTGCCGGCCGTTGTGCTTTCCGCACCCGAAGAAGATGCCGAAATGATTGGCGCGCTGTGCAGCGGCGCACAGGTGCGCATCGTCTCCTATACGCAGACGGACTATGTGCAGGTGAAGATGGGCGATCTGACCGGATACATTCCCAAGAGCGAGATCCGCGTGCTGACCGAACCGGATGCACCGCTTTCGGACAAGATTCCGCAGCGTGCGACGACCTTGACGGAGGTTGCGCTGCTGAGCAAACCCCAGGATGGAGCGAAGGAAGTCGAGCACGTTGCGCAGGGTGAGCGCGTGTATATGCTGGGCAAGGTCGGAAACTGGGCCTATGTGCTGGCGGGCACCACGCCGTCGCTGGATGTGACCGGCACGCTGGAAGACAGGGCAGGATTTGTGAAGATCGAGCAGCTCAATGCGCCGGCGAGCACCACGCATCTGACCGCTTTTGTCAACACGGACAAGGTAAACCTGCGCAATGAGGCCAGCCGCAGTGGCGAAATCATCGCCCGTGCGCGCACGGAAATGCGTCTGCGTGTGACGGACTACGGGAACGACTGGACCTGCGTGGTCCTGCCGGATGGCACACGCGGTTACATCATGACCGAATACCTCGATTTTGAATGATGGCTTTTGACCGCAAGAAGGCGTCCAATGCCATGATGAAGTCACAGCCGGCAAATGTCCAAGGGCCGGCTGAATGAATCAAAAAAGCACCGCTTTTCCACGCTGGGATGGCTGGAAAGGCGGTGCTTTGATGTACAGACGGAGTTGAGTTAGGAGGTTCACGCCGGTGCCATTCTCGGCGCAAAACGAGCCATAAATGAAAAGGGATGGGAATCGTGTTTCCAATCCCTTTTGATTTTGGGTGTTGCAAAGTCATTGACACTGAAAAGCAGGATCACACATGCTTGCGGATGCGCAGCAGCAACAGGACCATGCCGATGCCCAAAAGCGCGTGACCGATGCCGCTGATGCCCGAGAGCGATGCATTCAGCGCACTGGACAACGGGATGTTGAGCACCTGCAAAATACCGCGGACGAAAAGCCCGGCGCCTGTGATATTCAGGCCGACATGGTAAAGTGCAAGCCCGCGCACGGGACCTTCACCGGAAAAACGGAAGCTCTTTTCCAGAAGCAGTAACAGCAGAAAGAATACCATGCCCAGCAGAAAGTAGTGGGTGTGCAGCACGGAAAGCGTGGTTTTTCCCGTAAAACCGTTCAGTTTGGTGAATTCACGGTAGAATACGCCTCCGGCCATCGCGGTCAGAGCATAGGCGAGAGCGGCATTGGCATAGCGTTTCATAAGGGGGCCCTCCTTTTGATTAGGCGCATTCCTTTTGCATGGCGCGGTAGCCAATGACCACCGTCCACACATAGGCGCAGGTCTTGGGGATCATCAGCATTCCGATCAGCGGCATGGCATCGGCAAACAGAACGACCGGAATGTAGAAGGCAAAGCTCAGCACAATGGTCAGCCACATGTAGCGGAAGGCGCTATCCTGGTGCTCTTTGGCACTGTTATAGAAGAGGATAACCACCAGCGCGCCCAGCAGGGCAAACGGAATATTGCGGTAGATGCCCCAGGACAGCGGCGCGGAGGCGCTGAGCCAGTCGTTCTGCGGCATCATGCACAGTACGATGCGGATGCCGGCCAGGGCATATACGGCTGCGGTCAGCGATTGACGCCCCTTGACCTGGTAGCGCTGACGCCAGACGTGGTAGAGCAGCACGTAGAACACCGTCATGGTCACGGACGTGATCCACTTTCCGGCGCCCAGCGCCGTGGTGAAGTTTTCCAGCCCCGTGGTGCACAGCGCCAGCGCACGGGGAACCAGATGGAAGGAATCTCCCGCGCCCAGAACGATGGCCATGTATCCAAACAGGCGGAATTGGGTTTGGCCTTTGCTCTTTTGCACCATTCGGATGCCCAGGGTGATGACTGTGATCAGATAGACGACGTCAAATACGGTTTCAACGATTGCTTGCATGATATTCCTCCTTGCGCTTTTTCGCGGTTGATGATTTGTCTTGAATATGAACTTTGTTCATTTTGAGGTAAAAAAGGAAGTTCCACGGGAACTAATACAAAGTCCTGCGGATGATTTCCAGAACGGGTGCCGGATCATAGTCTTGCCGGAGCAATGCGGAAAGCATCAGGGAAAAGAGCACCCGCGCAAACTGCTCGGGGGTGAACGATGCATCAAAAGCGCCGGGGCGCACGTGAGAGTCCCGCTTGATGATCACACACAGACTGCTGCGAATGTGATCCCAAGTCTTTTGCATCTGTTCGCGGCCCTGGGCCTTTTCGCCCGATGCGAAGACGATGGAATGCAGATTGAAAAAGTGCGGATACTGTTTGCCGCCGTAGGCCATCCGCTGGTAAAGCCAGCTGACGCACGAAAGGGTATCCTGAAAGTTGGCGGATTCCTCCGTATGGTGAAAAATATCGTGCCATACGCTTTCCACACTTGCGCTGACCAGCGCGTCCTTTGACGGAAAGTAATTGTAAATCGTTCCCGTCGAAATGCCGCAGGCATGTGCCACAGAGCGAATGCTGACGGCATCAAACCCGTGTTGGCGGATCAATTCGCGGCTGGCCTTGAGAATTTCCTCTTTGGAAGTTGCCATAGGGTTCATGGAATCACCTCAATATGAACGATGTTCATTATGAGGGCTTCCATGTCATTTGTCAAGAGGTAAAATGAAAAAATACCAGAC
>DVJV01000164.1 GCA_018716525.1 Candidatus Ventricola gallistercoris | reverse complement strand
CAGGCATGCTGACCCGCTCCGGGTTCAAAAAGCGCTCGAAGATCAGGTTGTAGCGGATGGGGTCGATGTCGGTGATGCCCACGCGATTGCCTCTGTCAGGGAAGGGCTGATGGGGTGCTGCCTCTCTGCCTGCTGGGTATGGGAATCACGCTGATGGCCCATGCCTTGTCCATCCCGCTGCTGATCCGCTTTGGGGTGGAGCGGGGGCGGCTGATTTACCTGCTTTTGTTCCTCGGTCAGGCTGCGCTGCTGGCAGCGGCTGTTGCGGCGGTGGGCAGCGTGTTTGACCTGGGCGAAATCGGGCTGATGAAAGCTGGCGCATGTTTGCTGCTGCTGGGCGCCGCGCTCAACGCTGTGTCCATTCGCGTGGCGGTGAAGATGTACGAAAAAAAGGCCATGAGTTAAAGAGGTCTGCTCCGCAGGGAATGAGGGAAAGCGCCCGATGAATCCCCCGCGGATAACAGCCGCATGCATAAATGCGGCGGGAGGGGAGCAGGATGAACCCAAACCTTTTGGTGATCGTTGCAGTCGCGCTGATCGGCGTGGTGTCTCTGGCAGGGCGGGCGCGCACCAAGCGGCATAAGCGGATGCGCATGGCAAGCGTCTGGGGGCAGGAGGATGAACCACACCGGCTGGATGCGGACGACCTGCACGACATCGGCGCGTATTGCCGAACCCGGGAGGCAGAAGAACCCTGCGACGTGGACGCGGTGACCTGGAATGACCTGAATATGGACGACCTGTTTTCCGTGCTGGATCGTGCCTGCAGCAATGCAGGGGAAGAGGTGCTCTACGACATGCTGCACCGCACCGGTGTGTCGCAGGAGGAGCTAAACAGGCGGGTGCGCATCATGCGCGCCGCACAGCAGGAAGAAACATCGCGCGTGGCCATGCGCATGGCGCTGTGCCGGCTGGGCCGGAGCCGCTACCACGGCGCGCATGGCTACCTGTTCCGGCCGTCGGCGCGGCGCATCGAACACGGGGGCATCTATCTGGCGCTGGGGCTTGCGCCGTTTGTTATCGCGCTGCTGGCACTCCTGACGACGCCGGGGGTGCTGCTGGCCCTGATTCCGGCCTTTGCCGTGAACCTGTATGTCTACTACCGGGCAAGCCGCATTTTCATGTCGGAACTTGCTTCGGTGCGCCACATCGCCGCGGTGATTGAGACGGCGCGCCGCCTTTGCACCTGCATGGCGCCATCGCTTGACGGCATGGCGGCTGAAATGAAAGCGCTGACGCATGCGCTGCAGCCTGTGCGCCGGTGGAGCGGGCTGTTTGCCATGCAGCGGGTGAGCGATTTTGATTTTCTGACAGATTACCTGCGCATCTTTTTTCAAATGGACATGATCTGCCTGTGGCAGCTCAGCCGCTGCTTTGAGCGGGAAAACGCTTCGCTGCGCAGGCTCTACGCGCTGGTCGGGGAGATCGACGCCTGCATGGCCATTGCCAGCTACCGCGCCGGGGCACAGACGGTGTGCGATCCCGCGTTCACAGAGGAAATGTGCATCCGTGCACAGGGGCTTGTGCATCCGCTGATCAAAAAACCCGTGCCCAACGACATCTGCTGGACGGGCAGTGTGCTGGTCACGGGGTCCAATGCATCGGGCAAATCGACGTGGATTAAGGCGCTGGCGGTCAATGCCATTCTGGCGCAGACGGTGGTCACCTGCATGGCCGCCTCCTTCACGCTGCCGCGCGCCCGCGTGATGACCTCCATGGCGCTGCGCGACAGCTTGATGGGCGGCGAGAGCTACTTTGTCGTCGAGGTGCGCAGTCTCAGGCGCTTGCTGGAAACGGTGCAAAGCGGAGAGCGCGTGATCTGCATGATCGACGAGATCCTGCGCGGCACGAATACGGTGGAGCGCATCGCCGCTTCCTGCACGCTGCTTGAGGCGCTTGACCGGGACAACTGCCTGTGCATGGCCGCCACGCATGACCAGGAGCTCACACGGCTGCTTGAGCACTTCAGACAAATTCACTTTTCCGAAACGGTCACAAAAAGCGGCATGGTCTTCTCCTACAAGCTGCTCGAGGGGCCCAGCGATACGCGCAATGCGCTGCTGCTCATGCGGCAAATGGGCTTCCCTCCGGAGATGACGCAACGTGCGGAAAAGCGCGCGCAGGCATTTGACGAGACGGGGCGGTGGGTGTGATTCCCCGGTTTATGCGCGGATCAGGCGAAGTTTGCGCAGCTGCGACTCGCTGGGGGTGATGTACAGCGTGCGCTGATGGGTATAGATGACAAAGCCCGCGGGCGATCCGCCGGGCTTTTTGATGTAGCGCCGAAGCGTTGCATCGATGGGCACCTGCGCGGAGCGAACCCCCTTGGAGTAATAAGCGGCGAGCAGCGCGGCCTCCATCAGCGTGCGCTCGGGCACCTCCTGGGCGTGAACGAGCACATGCGACCCCGGCATCTTCTGTGCGTGCAGCCACAGCTCGTCCCCGCGCGCGCCCATGGTCAGCCGGTCGTTTTGCAGCGCGTTTTTGCCGACCTCGATTTCGATGCCGTCGCTGGAAAGGTACTTCATCGGCAGAGACGGCGGCTCCTTGCGGGGTTTGCCGCGCATGGCTGTCTGACGAATGTGGCCGGAGGCAACCAGCATCTCCCGCAGCTCCGAAAGCCCCTTGGCATCGCTGCACTTGCGCAGGTCGTCCTCCATCTGCTCGAGGTAGAGCAGCTCCTGTTCGGCTTTCTGCTTTTGCTCGGCCGCCAGCGTGCGCGCCCCCCGCGCTTTTTGATAGAGCTTGAAATAGCGCTGCGCGTTTTGCGCGGGCGAAAGCGATACGTCCATCGGAATTTTTACCGTGGGACACGCTGCGTCATAGTAATTTTCCACTTCGGCAAAGGGCTCGCCTTTTTTGAGCCGGTAGAGATTGGCCTGGATCAGCTCTCCGTTTTGGCGGTATTCCTCCATGCGCTGTGCGCCGTCGAGCGCCTCGTTTTGAATGGCGATCTTCTTCTGGCAGCGCTCAATGTGGTTCTTGAGCGCGTGCGCCAGGCTTGCGGACCGCTGCGCCATGCGGTCGCGCCTATCGCGCTCATCAAAATAGGCGTCGAGCGCTTCGCTCGGGGTGGCATACTCGCGCACGGTTTCCGAAGGCAGATGCATTTGCGCAAAGGGGTAGACATCTGCCGGGGCGCCGTCTTCCGTCAGCACGACCACGCACGGGCCAAGGGCCGGCATCTCGCGCAGATAGGTGCAAAGCGCCTGCGCGGCGCGGGATACGTCGGTTTCGCTCACAAGGCTTTCCGGGGCCAGCCCGATGCGCACGGCCGCTTCGCGCGAGGCCTGGGGGGAAAAGCCTGCAATCGTCTGGCCAATGGCCTTTCCCACTTTGCCGCCGGCGGCCTGCAGGCTGCTGGCGATGGCGGCCGGGTCTGCGCATTCCGGGTCGAGCTTGCCCTGAGAGGGCGGATAGGCGTAGGGGAGGCCGGGAAGCACTTGGCGCACCCGGGAGACATCTGCCCCGACATGGCGGATCGCATCGATGATGCGCCCGTCCTCCGCGCGCAGAATGACGTTTGAGTACCGGCCCATGATTTCCACCACCAGCGTGCGCGTGACGGCGTCGCCCATCTCGTTCAGGTTGCTGACATCCAGCTCCAGAATGCGGTCGCCCGCGATCCGCCTGACGCCGAGCACGCGCCCGCCGCACAGATGCTTGCGCAGCAGCATGCAAAACATCGGCGGTTCCATGGGGCCGGTCTTGGCGTGCTGGCTGATATGGACGCGCGCGGCATTGGGCGATGCGCTCAGCACCAGCCGGTGATTGGCGCCCTGTGCGCGGATAAGCATGTGGATCTCATCCTTTTCCGGTTGCAGGATGCGGTCGACGCGCCCGTCGCGGAGCGTCTGGTCCAGTTCGCGGGCGACAAACCCCAGCATCACGCCGTCCATTGGCATGGAAAAACCCTCCTTGAAACGCCGCACCGCCACGCATGACCCGGGACGCGCCCTCATAGGATGGCTGCGTGGGAACGGCTTTGAATGTCCTCGGCTCTCCATTATAGCATCCTTTGGCCAAATTGCAAAGGGATGCGCCGGGGTGTTCAGGCATGTACAGGAGCGGCAGAACTGAGAGGAAATGACCGGCAAGGAGTGATGGCTTGTGAAATGGCCGAAACTGAGGCTTCGGCGCATGGACGTCGAGCGGGTGCTCATCGCGTGTTCAGCGGCGCTTGTGCTGCTGCTGTCGATTCAGAATCGCAGCACCGAGAGCGAACCGTATGAGGTGCCGCTGGAGGAGATTCCGCAGAGCGAGGTCGCCGTTTCGGCGACGCAAGAGGATACCCAGCAGACCGTCGTCTACTATGAAGATGGGGATGGGTATCTGGTGCCGGTGCAGCGCGATGTGACGCGGCAGGAGGGCATTGCCCGGGCTACGCTGGAACTGATGGTGCAAAGCGCCAAAAACGACATGGACGCCGCGCGCCTGGGCCTTTCGCCCGTCGTGCCGGAGGGAACCACATTTGACTTGGATATCTCGCAGGGACATGCGCGCGTGGACATGAGCAACCAGGTGCTCGATGCTGCGGATAAGGAGCAGGAGGAGAACATGCGCACGGCCATCGTCTGGGCGCTGACGGAGTTTGACACGGTCAAGGATGTCAGCTTCCTGGTGGATGGTCAGCAGCGCGACACGCTCACGCATGGCACGAATATATCCGGCTCCTACACGCGCGTAGGGCTCAATCAGGAAGAGCAGACCGTGGAGACATTCGCGGGCCAGAGCGAAGTACAGATGTACTTCCCTGCACAGGATGGCAGGCTGCTGGTGCCGGTATCCAGGACCGTGTATGCCAACGACGACGTGGCAACGGCCGTGTTTGAATTTTTGCGTGGCCCCAAGGCGGATAGCGGCTTGGAAACCCCGCTGCCGGACAGCGTTCAGCTGCTGGGGGTGAGCGTGGAAAACGGCGTGGTGACGATCAACTTCAGCAAGGACTTTACGAAAATTGCAGAGCAGAGCGACGGCGGAGTGCAGGCCATGCGAGCGCTGATGATGACCTGTACGCGCTATCCGGGCATCAAGAAGGTCAAGATCCTGGTCGACGGCGAACCCTATGACATGCCCGTTGAGGATACCCCGACATTTGCCAATGTTGCCTCGGAGGTGGAAAACAGCTTTCCCGAGGTCATGATGATCGAGTGAACCGCGCGCGGTTTGGTCAGTGTGCTGCTTTCTCCGGGGTGGGAAAGCAGCCGTTTTTTGCATTTACCGCCGCGCATAACGCCGGAGCAGGAGAATCTGAAAGATGATCAACGGAGGGTCTCTTCAAACTGAATGCGCCTCCATTGCGCGCGGCAGCCCTCGGGGGTATACTGTGTACAGAAAGCGGTGAAGGGAGCGGGATACGGTGAAAAACACGCTGGGGATGCGCATTGCAGCATTGCGCAGAGAACGCGGATTGACCCAGGAGGCGCTGGCGCGTGCCATTGGCATTTCGGCGCCGGCGGTCAGCAAGTGGGAGACAGATGCATCCTGCCCGGATATCGCGATGCTGTGCCCTCTGGCGCGCGCACTGGGCACCAATGTGGACACGCTGCTTGCGTTTGAGGAGAATCTGTCTCGCGAGCAGATCACACAAAACCTGAAACAGATTGTGAGCGTGGCACGAAGCGGCAATCTGCATGGCGCACAGAAACAGCTTTGCGATCTGGTCCGGCAGTTTCCCTCCAGCGCAGATCTTCTCTACAATGCTGCGCTGACACTGGATCTGTTTGACCTTCTGGAAATGGGACAGGGGGAAGCCTCTTCGCGAGAGAACCGGCGTATTTGGAAGCGCAGGTGGCTGGAAGAGCTTTTGGGGGATGCGGACTACAAGCGGCATGCAGCGGTCCTGCTGGCTGCAATGGAGCTGGAGGAAGGGCATCTGGATCGGGCTCAGCAGCTTCTCAGCGAAGAGGAGCCGCCGACACTGGTGGAGCCGACAGTGCTGCGGGTGCGGCTGTATCACGCGCGCGGAGAGGATGCGCGTGCGCTGGAAACGGTGCAAAAGCAGCTTTTTCATGCTGTCCATCAGGTGCAAACCTGTTTGATGCTCATGACGGACGAGCGGATGCAGCCTGATGCGCAAAAGCGGCTGGAGATTGCGCGGATCATCGCGAAGGTGGATGCGCTTTTTGGCGTCAATGCGGGCATGAGCGTGGGCGAACTCTTTGAACAGTACCTGAAACTGGGGCAAACGCAGGAGGCGCTCAAAGCGCTGGGCGCCTATGTCTCTGTGCTGACCGGTCCGGCAAAGGGACCCAATCCGCTGCTGTTTGATCCGACCTACAAGGTGAAGGGAGACCGCGCCGCTGCACCGCCGGAGATGAGAAAGGTGCTGCTCAAGGGGCTGATGGAGGAAGAGCAGTGTGCGCCGCTTCGGAGCGAGCCTGCATTTCAGGAGGCTGTGCAGCGGCTTAGGAAAAGCCTGGCCTCTGAAGGGCAGGGAGAATGATGCAATGCGCATCGCAAACGCCTTGCCATTTGCAGTGAAGAAGGGGCTGCAGGCGGACTTTTTGGCAACAAGCGCTGCTGGCACATGGTGTCAGCAGCGCTTGTTGCATCAAAAAATCCACCGGTTTTGCCGGTGGCAGACTGTCAAAAAACCCTTCCGGGAGGTTTGGAGGGCCAAAGCCCTCCAAATGCAATCCGAATCCGGCGACATGTGCGGCGGATTCGGAAACCTTGCTGTGCAAGGTTTCCTTGCGCCGTTTCCCGCCCG
>DVJV01000163.1 GCA_018716525.1 Candidatus Ventricola gallistercoris | reverse complement strand
GTTTTTCCCGGATCAGCATTTCTCCTTTTCTTCGTATTTGTCGCTGTTTCAGGATACCTACTTCCAGCAGGTCTTCTCGCGCAGCATGCGCCTGAGCCTGCTGAGCACCGCGGTGTGCGCGCTGCTGGGTTTCCCCACGGCGTACTACATCTCCAAGCACTCCCGCCACAAGGGTATGATGATGGCGTTTGCCGTCTTCCCCATGTTTACAAGCCCGGTCATCCGCTCCTTCAGCTGGATGGTCATACTGGGCAAGCGCGGCATGGTCAATAACGCGCTGGTGGCCATCGGGCTGTTTTCCAAGCCGCAGAGCCTTTTGTACAACGAGTTTTCCATGACCGTTGGCTTTGTGCAGCTCTTCCTGCCGCTGATGATCCTCTCGCTCATCGGCGTCATGGATAACATTCCGGATGACCTGAGCCTGGCGGCCGGAAACCTGGGCGCCACGCGTCTTGGATCTTTTTTCCACGTGGTGTTTCCGCTGAGCGTATCGGGCCTGGTGACGGGCAGCGTGCTCGTGTTCACCGGCTGCATGACGGCCTATACCACGCCGCAGCTTCTGGGCGGCACCGACACACGGGTGCTCGCCACCATGATCTACCAATACGCGATGAGCCTGCGCGACTGGGTGCAGGCCTCCGTCGTCGCCGTGGTGATGATCGTGGTGACGATGCTGGTCTCCAGCGTGTTCAACGCGCTGAGCAGGAAAATCAACCCCATGGCGTAAGGAGGAAGCGGGCATGGCACTTCTGGAACTTTCAAACATCACCGCAGGTTACGATAAAAACGTCATTCTCAAGGACTTCAACCTCAGCGTGGAAAAGGGCGAGTTTGTCAGCCTGCTGGGGTCTTCCGGCTGTGGCAAGACCACCACGCTGCGGCTGATCGCCGGTTTTTCCTCGCCGATGGGCGGCAAGATTCTCTTCGGCGGCAAGGATTACACCCATGTGCCGCTGCACAAGCGCAACTTCGGCTTTGTGTTCCAAAGCTATGCGCTCTTCCCGCACATGACCGTGTTTGACAATGTAGCCTTTGGCCTCAAGATGCGAAAGATCGACCGGGAAACCACCCGCCGCGAGGTGATGCAGATGCTGAGCCTCGTGGATCTGGAGGGCTTTGAAAACCGCTATCCGCGCGAGATGAGCGGCGGCCAGCGTCAGCGCGTGGCCCTGGCCAGGGCGCTGGTGATCAAGCCTGACCTGCTGCTCTTTGATGAGCCGCTTTCCAACCTCGATGCCAAGCTGCGCGTCAAGATGCGCGTGGAGATCCGCCGCATTCAGCAGGAACTTGGATTCACGGCCATCTATGTCACCCATGATCAGGAGGAGTGCTTCGCCATCAGCGACAAGGTGGCGATCATGAACGCTGGCGCCATCGAGCAGATGGATACCCCCAGCACGATCTACAACAACCCGAATACCGAGTTCATTGCCCGGTTTGTGGGTTTTGAGAACTTCTTTGATCTCAGGCGCAAGGGCCCCGGTGTGTTTGAGGCTGCCGACGGCAGCACCATCCATGTGGAGGCCGACAGGGTGGGGGACACGCTGCGCGGCTGCATCCGTCCGGAAGACATCCGGGTGCTTGAGGGCGGCGCACAGGTGGAAAACGGCATTGCAGGCCATGTGATGGTCAGCACGTTCTTGGGCCGTCACAACCAGATCAACGTGCAGACCCCCATCGGAGAGTTTGCGGTCAGCACCGACCAGCATCATGTTTTCCCCATCGGCGCGGCGGTAACGCTTTCGCTGATGTCGAATAAAATCAAACTCATCGACTGACTCAGGAGGAAAAAACCATGAAGAAGCTCATCTCTGTGCTCGTGTGTGTGCTCCTCGCGGTGTGCCTGTCGGTTTGCGCCGTGGCGGAGGACAAGCCCTTTGCCGGCCAGACGCTGACCATCAGCACGTTCAGCTTCAACGCCGAGCTGCTGCAGAAGAACATCTACGATCCGTTCGAGGAGCTGACCGGCTGCACGCTGGTTGTGGATTCCGGCAACAACGCCCAGCGCGTGACGAAGATCATCGAATCCCCGGATGATTACGATGTGGTCATCATCGGCGACATGTTCGTCAAGCAGCTGATGGATGCCGGCGTCATCGACACCATCGACTCCAGCAAGCTGACCAATCTGGAAGCGCTCTATGAGACCGCCCGCGCTCCGATGGGCGAGGATTACGGCCCGGCATATACGTTCAACCGTCTGGGCATCGTGTATGATTCCGCGTACTGCGACGTCGAGATCAAGAGCTGGGCGGACCTGTGGAACCCCGACCTGGCTGACAGCATCGCCATCCCGGATATGACGGCGACCTCCGGCCCGCTGTTCTACTACGCTACCGCCGAAGCTTTCGGCCTGACCCCGGGCACCGATGACGAGGCGATCTTTGCCAAGCTTGAGGAGCTCAAGCCGAACGTTGTGAAGACCTACACCAGCGCCAACGACACCATCACCATGCTCAACCAGGGCGAAATCAGCGTGGCCGTGCTGCTTGACTACAGCTACACCACCGCCAAGAACGCCAACCCCGATTACGTGTGGGTTGATCCGGTGGAGGGCAGCTTCTCCGGCTACAACATGCTCAACGTCATCAAGGGCACCGAGGTCAAGGATCTGGCCGAGGCGTTCATCGACTTCTATCTCAGCTATGATGTGCAGCTTGCCGAGGCGCTCGACGGCGTGGACAGCCCCGTGCGCACCGATGTGGAGCTGACCGAGGAGCAGGCTGCCAACTTCACCTATGGCGAAGAGATCGTCAGCGCGCTGCGCCTGCCGGACTGGGATGTCATCTCTGCCCATCAGGCCGACTGGATCGACAACTGGAATGCCATCTTCTCCGTGCAGTAATGTGCCGGAGCATCACACAAGAATACCTCGCGCCGCATGACATCGCTTGTGACGGCGTGAGAGCCCATTCGCTTGGAGGTGCCGCATGAAAAAGAATAAGGTGCTGATGCTGGTAACCGCGCTGGTTTACCTGTTTTTGATCGGCCCGCTGCTGGTGATTGCGGCGGCCTCCTTCAGCGATACCAATTACCTCAAGTTCCCCGGAGAGGGCTTTACGCTTCGCTGGTATGCCCAGGTGCTGAGCGTTGGTTCCTTCGGCCGCGCGGCGCAGCTCAGCCTGTTCATCGCGCTGGCCGGCACGGCGATCGCGCTGGCCCTGGGGCTGCCCGCTGCCTATGCGCTCAACCGCTTCCGGTTTAAGGGAAAGGAGTTCATCAAGACCATTTTCCTTTCGCCGGTGCTCATTCCGTGCATCGTGCTGGGTTTCGTCATGCTGCGCTACGTGGTCAATCAGTACAATATGGAAGTGATTCCCAGCTTGCTGATCGGCCATACGCTCCTGTCCATCCCGTACATCATGCGCGTGGTGACTTCAAGCCTGGCCAACTTCGACTTTGCAGTCGAAGAGGCGGCGTGCAACCTCGGTGCGACGAGGCCCTATACGTTCTTTCACATCGTGCTGCCCAACATCAAGTCGGGCATCGCTTCGGCCTGCATCATGGCGGTCATCAACTCGTTTAACAACGTGTCGCTTTCCGCTTTTCTGACCGGCCCCGGTGTGTCCATGCTTCCCATCGAGATCATGAGCTATGTCGAGTATCATTTTGATCCGACGATTGCCGCGCTGGCCACCATTTTGATGGTCATCACGCTCGGCGTGATGCTGCTCATCGAAAAGACGCTCGGCTTGCAGAGCGTGGTGTGAAAAGACCGGATTCTCTGTGCCTTAGCAGGCGCCGCTCCGTTGCGGAGTGGCGCTTTTTTATATGTGAAAGCAGCGCGGAGGGAGTGGGGGCCTGTGCGAACATCGTAGCAGATTCAGCAACTTTTAGCAGGAATTTTGAAGAAGGCGTCGAATATAAATCTGATTCCTTTGCGGAATCTGCCACTGGCAGAATACACTTGCAGAGCGAGGTACTCTAAAATGGAACCCGCTCAGAATGGGATGAATGCGATATGTTGATGGAGTGGATAGCCCGCCGGATTCCCGACGGCGAAAATATTCGGGATGAGCGCGTGCGCAGCGCCTATGGCAAGGCGGCCAGCCTCGTAGGCATCGGGTGCAATGCGCTGCTCTTTGCTGGCAAGCTGATGGCAGGCATCATCAGCGGCTCGATGTCGATCACGGCGGATGCAGTCAACAACCTGTCTGATGCCTCATCGAGTGTGATCAGCCTGCTGGGGTTTAAGCTCGCGGATAAGCCTGCCGATGCACAGCATCCCTATGGCCACGGGCGCTATGAATACTTTTCCGGGCTGATGGTGGCCGTGATGATCCTGGTCATCGGCGTGGAGCTGCTCAAGGGCAGCGTCGAGAAGATCATCTCGCCCACGGAAGTAGCGTTTAGCTGGGCGAGCATCGGCGTGCTGGTGGCGTCCATCGCCGTTAAACTGTGGATGGCGATGTTCAATCGCAGCATGGGAAAGAAGATCGAGTCGACCACGCTCATGGCCACCGCGGATGACAGCCGCAATGATGTCATCTCGACGTCGGCGGTTTTGATTGCGGCGCTGGTTGAGCGGGCTACGGGGCTGGCGCTGGATGGATACATGGGCGCGGCGGTTGCGGTGTTCATTCTCGTAAGCGGTGTGGGCCTTGTGCGCGAAACGATCGACCCGATGCTCGGCACGGTTCCTTCCGAGGAGCAGGTGAAGTGCATTCGCAAAAAGCTGCTTGGCTACCCGGGCGTGCTGGGCGTGCACGATCTGATGGTGCACGACTATGGCCCTGGCCGCCAGTTTGCCAGCGTGCATGTGGAGATGTCTTCCCAGGAAGACCCGCTGGTCAGCCACGATCTGATCGACAACATCGAACGCGATTTTCTCAAGCAGGACGGGCTGCATCTGGTCATTCACTATGACCCGGTGGTGACGGATGATCCGCGTGTGCCGGTCATGCGCGATGTCATCACCCGCATCGTCAAGGACATAAACCCGGATATGACCATCCACGACCTGCGGATTGTGCCGGGCAACACGCACATCAATGTGGTGTTTGACTGCGTGGTGCCATTTGAGCTGACGATGAATGAGGATGAGATTCGGGACAGGATCAGCCGCGAGGTGTCGGCGCAGTACCCCAACTATTACACGGTTGCCACGCTGGAGCATGGCTATGTCGGGGGCAGTGCGGGGCACTGAGTCGGAGCGTTTGCACCTTGTGAATGGGATGGTTCTGTGTTATAATCATATTATCGGATTCAAAACGGTTGCAGACAGAAGGCGGTTAATATGAAACAGGAGAAGCTGGAAGACCGAATGCAGATGCGCAGGCTGACGACGGATGACACGGCGCAGTACAATGCGCTGCTGCGCTACGCCTTTCAGGTGACAGACAGCGAGCTGGCTTCGCTGGGCTGGAATCAGAAAGAGATGGAGCGATCCAAAAAGCCTGTGCTCAAGAAGACAGAATCCTTCGGCTGGTTTGACGGGGAGAAGCTGGCCTCGCAGATCAGCGTGTATCCCATGCAGGTGAACCTGTTTGGGCGCATGTACAAGATGGGCGGCGTCACCGGTGTGGCAACTTACCCCGAGTACATGGGCCGCGGGCTGATGAGCCGGCTGATGAAGCAGGCGCTTGACAACATGCGCCGCAACCACCAGAGCGTATCCATGCTCTTTCCGTATCTGATTCCGTATTACCGGAAAAAGGGCTGGGAGATCGTTTCGGACAAGATGACCTATACGATCAAGGATACACAGCTTCCCAAGCGGCACAAGGTGAGCGGCAACGTGGAGCGTGTGAGCACAGACAGCGAGGATGTGCGCCGCGTGCACGATGCGTTTACAAGGATGCGGCACGGCGCGCTCAAGCGCAACGAGCTGGAGTGGGAGGAGTATTGGCGCTGGGAAGCGGATGACGTGCTGGTGGCCGTGTACTACGACGCCGAGGGAGAGCCTACGGGCTACGTGGTTTACTACATTGCCAACGATGTCTTCCGCATCAAGGAATTGGTCTGTGTCAACCAGGAGGCGCGTCACGGCCTGTGGAACTACATCTCGGCGCACTTTTCAATGATCGAGAAGGTCGTGGGCAACAACTACACCAATGAGCCGATGGCCTTCCTGCTGGAGGACAGCGAAATTCAGGAAGAGATCGAGCCATACATCATGGCACGGATTGTGGATTTTGAGGAGTTTATTCTGCAGTATCCGTTTGACATCATATCCATCCACGATGACCTGCACTTTGTGATTGACGACCCGATCATGGATTGCAACTGCGGGGATTTCTCCTTGCGCTGGGATGCGGAGGGCAACACCATCCTGGAGCGCGGCGGCACGCGCGGAGAGCTGGTGCGCTGCAATGTGCAGACGCTCACGGCGATGTTTTACGGCTACAAGCGGCCAACGTATCTCAAGCGCGTGGAGCGCCTGGATGCGGGGGAAACGGCCGTGCGCATTTTGGAGGACATCATTCCCATCGAGCAGCCGTACTTCTCGGATTACTTCTAATGTGATGCGGCTCATCGGTAAGCATATCGACAACCGGCAGTGCCGGAAAATGTGCGGGACGGCGAAGGCCGTCCCGCACAGCGCATTGGACCCAAAAGCGAAGCGGCCATGCATCAATTGTACAATCGGAAGCCGCTGATCCCGCTTTGGGCCAGCAAAGCCAAAAGCGCGCTTTCTGTCAGCGTGGGGGAGAGAAGCAGCCGCAGCTCGCACAGGTCGGCAGAGGCGTCGATGCGCCTGACCTCTGGCTGATTCTCCAGCGTGAGCTTCGCCAGTTCGCGTGCGGCAGGTGTTCCATACAGCACAAGACTCCGGGTGCAGGGCAAGGTTTGACCCTCCTCAAGTTTGCAAGAAATTCGTGCAAAGGCATTGCACGATGCCATTTTTTGTGATATGCTATGAACAAGTACGCGATGCATTTGTATCGTACGACGAAAGCGAGGGTTTTAGCCATGGATGATATGGAAATGATGG
>DVJV01000162.1 GCA_018716525.1 Candidatus Ventricola gallistercoris | reverse complement strand
ATAGCCAAGCTCCGCGCTGTAGATGTCGCGCATCTGCTCATAATCGTAGGCGATGCGCTCCTCCATCTGCTCGACGGTCTCCTGGCGCAGGCGGTTCTCGTCGCGCAGGAAATCCATCAGGTAATGGTTGTAGTCTCTGCGGAGCCAGTCGTGAATAAGCACGTATTCATCCGTCGTCAGGTGGCCAAAGTAATTGCCATACCGGTCAAAGATATTGATATAGGACAACCGGTACCCGTTGGAGCCAAGCTCCCAGTAGGAATTATTCAGCAGCTCCTTCATGTTGGCCGTGGTGATGAATTTGCTCTCCACATCGTCAAGGTTTTGGGCATAGGTGCAGGCCGTGGCAATATAGCCGTATTTTTCAAGCGCGCCCTGCGCCAGCTCTGCCGTGTTGTATATGCCATCCTCAAAGATGAGCAGCATCGCTTTTTCCGGCAACGTGCTGTGGTAGAGGTAGTAATCCACCACATCCTGCTGGGTGATGGTCACATAGCCGGAGGCATGAAGGGCCGCCATCTGCTCTTCATAGGCCTGCTGCGTGACGATGGAGCTATCCATACGGTCCGATGTGGTCAGGCCGTTATAGGAAATGGCAATGAAGCTCGTTCCATCCGTACTGCGGGGCTCGATTCCACCTGAAACCGGGCTTTGCACCAATTCGCATTCCGAAGAGCTGATATAGGCCGGCTCTGCCTCCCGGGCCGCCTGCAGCTCTCTGTGGCGAAGCAGTGCCCGCACAGCAAGAAACAGCACGAAAAGCACCAGGACAATCTGCAGAATCGTCCTGATCACCTTCCACCGGTTTCTCCTGCTGATCCGCACCTGGGGATCCGGCGTATGTCGGGCCATATCCGCGCCTCCTTATCCGTTTGTTGCGGTGGCTGCCGAGCTTCCGCGTTTGATCTGCTTTTTCTTTTTGCCTGTGCCGCGCGTGCCCCAGTCGGACACCCAGAACGTGATCCATGCCCAAGGCATCTGCCAAAGCAAGACCAGCTCATAATACAGGCAGAAGAGCAATCCATGCAGCCACAATGTGCTCTTCTTGAGGATCAGCTGCGCAAAGCTCATCATCAGAGCCATCATCAGCATACCCATCAGGAATGTCGTGGGGAAAATATGCATCGTCAGCGGTACATACACCAGATTATAGAGAACGATCAGCGGGGCGATCAGCGGGATCAAAAGGCCCAGATAGAAGAAGATGGACATCATCGGCTCCTTCTTCCAGATAAACTTGCCCGCCTTGAGACTCTCACGCAGCCAAGAACGCTTCCAGCGCATCTGCTGCCTGAGGAAGACCTTGTGCCGGTTGGGCACGATGGTCGAGCAAATCGCCGTATCCTGGTAATACGTGCGGTGATGCTCAACGATGAAGTTGGTCAAGCTTCTGTCGTCGCCGAATGTTGCCTTCTGGCCCAGGAACGTCTGATGCAGCCACTTTTCATAGACTTCGCGCACCATGTCCAGCCGGTAGCAAGACAGCGGGCCGCTCAGGCACATGACGGAGTCAAAGTATGCCTCAGCCGCTTTCATCATGCGGAAGGAGATATAGTAGCGCACGCACTGCAGCTTGGTAAGGTGATTGGTATAAGCATTGGCCACGTCCGTGCGGCCGGAAACGCCGCCCATCCGAGGGTCCTTCATCGGCTGGACAAGGTTACGGATGGCATCGGGCTCCAGAAAGCTGTCCGAATCGACGAAAGCGATCAGCTCCGTGCGCGCATTGCGGATGCCTAGCGCCATGGCTTCGCGCTTGCCCTGGTTGTATCGCTGCAAGAACACGCGGATGCGGTTTTGCAGATTATAGCGCGCGCCTTCACGGCACAGATCGTTCACGGTGTTTTGGATTGCTTCGACAGAGCCATCTGTGGAACCATCATCGACAATGACAATGTCCAGCTTGTCGGGTGGATAATCCTGATCAATGCAGCTGAGAATCGTCCGGCTGATCCACTTTTCCTCATTAAAACAAGGGATGACAATGGTCACGGACGGCGTATAGTCGGGATCGACGGGCACCGGCTTGTAGAGCATTCCAAAAAAGTAGCGCGAGAGCAGGAAAGCCGCCGTCAGGATGCTGTATCCGTAAAGCAGCGCGCGATCGGAAAAGAACATGACGCTTTCCACACGCATGAGCAGAATTACCAGCGACACCAGGAACAAAAACAAGGCCGCCACAGAGAAGATCAGCGTATCGGTGGTGCGCTTGCGCGTCATGTACAGCGCCTGATCAAACTGCACGGCAAAGTGACACTGATCATCCATCACGCGCACGACGTGCCCCTTGATGCGGTAATGCCCCTCCGTGCCCTCCTGAAGCATTCCCTCATTGAGGTGAAAATCCAGCTTAATCTGGTTATCCTTCTCAAAATGCTGCGGGACGGAAGCCCGCTTGGGCATCTTCAAAAGCATTCCCGTCTGGGAGATATCCTTACACCGGGCGGTAAACGGGGCAAACCCCTCTCCCGATATCTTCACGCGCAGGGAGATGCTGTAGCGCTGGCCTGCATAGCGCGCATATTGGGGGCGAGACTCATCGCTTTGCAGATTGTCGCGCCGGTCAACGCCGCTGCGCAACTTGGTCGGGTCAGGGACATGTGCCAGCAATCGCCTGTCAACCTTCGCCACCAACATTACGTCACGAATAGGCGCGTCCTTCTTGGCCATCATCTGCACGCTCCTTTCCTTGAAACATCCTTGTGTTATGGAATATGACCGACAATGTAATTCAGCCACACATCGCATCCTTTGTCATTGAGATACAGACCGCTCATATCCGGGTCCATACAATATGAAACAGGCAGATCGCCATTCGCATCGCGCATGGCATACGCCACATCCAGATACGGGATACCCCGCTCCATGCACATCTGGCAGGTCATCAGATTCAGCCTGAAGAG
>DVJV01000019.1 GCA_018716525.1 Candidatus Ventricola gallistercoris | reverse complement strand
TTTTCGTGTCGCTTCATGGGGTATAGCGTCGGGATGGATCTCCGCCTGGCGCGGCGCGTGGTTGCAGCTGTCCGCTATGGCGTGCTGCTGCTCGTCGAAATCCTCAAGGCGAACATGAACGTGATGCGCATCATCCTCAACCGCGATTTTGAGCCCCGGCCGCAGCTGGTGCGTTTTTCCAGCGGGCTCAAGCGGGAGTATCACCGCGTGGTGCTGGCGGATTCCATCACGCTGACACCGGGCACGATCACCTGCATGCTCGAGGGGGATGACTTCGTGGTGCATTGCCTGGATGCATCCATGATGGACGGGCTTGATAACGGCGATATGCCCATGGCCCTGCACCGGATGGAGCAAGACAGGCTGGATGCGGCGGGCGAGGAAGACGACGCGGCAAAGGAATGCGCTGCGGGCGAAGGCCTGACGCCGGATGAGGTGGAAGCCGCGGGCGAGGGCGCGCCGGAGGAAGCCGAACCGGATGCGCAGGAGACCCGGCAGGAAGCGGATGCAAGCGCATCTGCGCCTGAGGCGGAGCAGAACGCGGAAACGGAGGAGCACAGATGAGCATTGATCTTTGCTATCAGGTGCTGAGCACCGTGACCATGGTGGTGCTGGTGGTGCTTGCGCTTTTGTGCCTGGTGCGCTGCGTGCTGGGGCCGAGAATTTCGGACCGGGTCATGGCCATCAACATGATCGGCACGCTGACGATCATCATGGTGGTGGTCTTTGTGGTCGCGCTGGGGGAGGGGTATCTGGCGGACATCGCGCTGGTGTATGCGATGCTCAGCTTCCTGGCGGTGGTGGTGCTGTGCAAGATCTACACGGGCATCTACCGGGAGCGCAAGCAGGCGATGGAAAACCTGGAAGGACAGGGAGAACTGCCGCACCCGGAGCAGCAGGAAGGCGGTGAGCGTTGATGGAGTGGATACGGTTTGCGATCACGACGGTGTGCGTGCTGACGGGCCTGTTTGTCTGCTGCGTGGGCGTGTACGGCGTGTTCCGCTTTAACTATGCGGCCAACCGGATGCACGCTGCGGCGCTCAACGATACGCTGGGGCTCAGCGCATGCCTGATCGGCTTTGCGGTGAGCGCGCCGGACTTTTTCACCGCGATGAAGATCCTGCTGGTGGTCGTCTTCCTGTGGCTGAGCGCGCCGGTGTCCAGCCACCTGCTGTGCCGCCTTGAAATCGAGACGAACGAGGAGCGCGGCGAGTACATGCACGTGCACACGCTGACGCTTGCACAGGAGCGTGCGCTGGCGGCCGGGCAGCAGGATGCATCGGCGGATGATGAGGCGCAGGAAGCGGACGGGGAAACCTGTGCGGCAGATGGAGAGGAGGAAGACAGCCATGACGGTGGTCAATGAACTGATGTTGCTGTTTTTGATCATCTGCGCCATCTCGGTGAGCCTGACGCGCGACCTGCTGACGAGCGTGGTCATCTACATGTCCTATTCGATGATCATGTCGATCGTGTGGATTACGCTGGAGTCGCCCGACCTGGCGATCACGGAAGCGGCAGTGGGCGCGGGCATCACCAGCCTGTTGTTCTTCCTGACGCTTAAGAAGATTCACGCCATCGACGCGCGCAACGAGGTGCGCCGGGCGCAGAAGGCGGCAGAGGATAAGGCTGCACACGACGGAGGTGCTGAAGATGAAGAAAAAGCCTGATTTGCTCAATACGGCGCGCCGCGGCGTGTCAAACTGGCTCAATCAGGAAGAGGCGCCTTTGGAGCGCGGCATGCTTGCCGCCCAGCAGCGCCCCGACATGGAGGAGTGCCTGCCCGCCGACGAAACCGCCCGCCTGCGCATGGAGGAAGAGGCGCGCGAGGAAGAGGAGATCGCCCAGAGGCTGCGCGAGTGGAACGAGAAAAAGGGAACCCGCATTTCCTCCGGAATCTACGGTGCGCTGTGCGTCCTCATCTGCGTGACGATGATCTGCCTGTTTTTGTACACGGTGATGAACCTGCCCAGCTTTGGCAGCGCGCAGCACCCGATCAACAACGAGGTTTCGGCGCGCTACATTGAAAAGGGCCTGCAGGAGACGGGCGCTGTCAACATCGTCACCGGCATGATCCTGGATTACCGTGCGTTTGATACCCTGGGCGAGTCCACGGTGCTGTTTACGGCGGCGATGGTGGTGCTCTTCCTGCTGAGGCTGGATGCGCACAGCGATCGCTACAGCGATCTGGCGCGCGCCGTGCGTGAAAACCCGCACCATGAATCCTACTATGAGCCGCGCAGCGACGCCATTTTGCAGAAGACGGCGTTTGTGCTTACGCCCATTGTCATTCTGCTGGGCATCTATGTGGTGCTCAACGGCCACCTCTCGCCCGGCGGCGGATTCTCCGGCGGCGCGATCATGGGCGCGGGCCTGGTGCTCTATGCATCGGCTTTCGGCTCGCGCAGCATCCGGCGCTTCTTCACCTACAAGACGTACCAGCGCATTGTGCTGTGCGCGCTGATGACGTATGCGCTGAGCAAGTGCTACTCGTTTTACACGGGCGCCAACGGCATCCACAGCATCATTCCGCTGGGCACGCCCGGTGCGATCCTTTCCAGCGGCCTGATTCTGGTGCTCAACATCTGCGTGGGCTTCATCGTCACCTGTACGATGTATGCGTTCTACGCGGTGTTCAGAAAGGGGGAACTGTGAGATGATCGCCAAGCTGTTTGTCAATTACGAGGAGACGGCCTCCGTCATCCTCTTCTGTATCGGTTTTTCCACGATGCTGCTGCACAAGAACCTGGTCAAGAAGATCATCGGCATGGACATCATGGACACCGCCGTCTATCTCTTCCTGGCTTCCCAGGGCTACATCAAGGGCCGCGTGGCGCCCATCGTGGTCAATGGCGTGCAGTCTGTAGAGGCGTACATCAACCCCATTCCTGCCGGCTTGGTGCTCACGGGCATCGTCGTGTCCGTCAGTGTGTCGGCGCTGATGCTCGCGCTGTGCGTCCGGCTGTACTACCGCTACCACACGCTCGATCTGGACAAGATCATCGCGCTAGCGGGAAAGGAGGAGGTTTAAATGCACTTTGTGCAAAACTTTCCGTTCTTTTGCATCCTGCTGACGCTCATGGGCTCGGTGGTCAGCTCCGTGCTCAAAGCCAAGCATGCCCAGCGCGTGACGCTCTTTTTGATCGGAGCGGTGCTGGCCATGAACGTGAGCGTGATGATTTACACGCTGCAAACGGGCGAAAGCTACGTCTACATGATGGGCCATTTCCCGGCGCCGTGGGGCAACGAGATCCGCGCGGGCGTGCTGGAAACCGTGTCGATGACGGTGTTTTTGCTGGTCATCCTCTTCTCCTTCCTGGGCGGCATGCGCCGCGGCGAGCAGGAGCTTGAGCAGACCAAGTACAACATCTTCTGCATTCTCATCGATTTGACCATGCTCTCCCTGCTGGCGCTGGTGTACACCAACGACCTGTTCACCGCCTACGTGTTCATCGAGATCAACACGCTTGCCGCAGCAGGCCTGGTCATGATGCGCCAGAACGGCCGCAGCCTCGTGGCGGGCGTGCGCTACATGATGATGAACCTGCTGGGCTCCAGCCTGTTTTTGATCGGCATCGTCATTCTCTACACGGTCACGGGCCATCTGCTGATGGAGAACATCCACGACAGCGTGGAGCAGCTCGCCGCCACAGGGCTCTACCATGTGCCGCTGACGGTCGTCGTCGGGCTGATGAGCGTTGGCCTGGCAATGAAGAGCGCGCTTTTCCCGTTTGAAAAGTGGCTCCCGCCTGCCTACTCCAACGCCACGCCCACCGGCTCGGCGCTGCTTTCGAGCATCGTATCCAAGGGATACATCTTTCTGCTGATCAAGGTCTATGTGCGCGTGATCGGCTTTGACGTGATTCAGTCGCTGGGCATCTGCGACGTGCTCTTCCTCTTTGGTGCGGTGGGCATGATCGCCGGTTCCCTCAACGCCGTGCGCGCCAAGACCACCCGCATGATGGTGGCCTACTCCTCCGTTGCGCAGATCGGCTACATCTTCTGCGCGCTGGGCCTGGGAACCCGGGCCGGCGTGCTGTGCGCGCTGTGGCACACGCTGGCCCACTCCGCGACCAAGTCGATGCTCTTCATTTCCTCCAGCGAGCTGGACAGATCCTCCGGCTACACGGATCACCTGCGCACCCGTCTGCGGGGCGCGTTTTACAGGAGCCCCGGGGCGTCGCTGGCCTTTGCGCTGGGCGCGGCGAATCTGGTAGGCATCCCGCTGCTGAGCGTGTTCATCACCAAGGTGTCGATGGCGCAGGCGGCCATCGAGGTGGGTGGACGCCACATGATCATCGCGCTTTTGTGCCTGGCGGTATCCACCGTGCTCAACGCGATATACTTCCTGGGCAGCGCCATGAGCATCTTTACGCCTGACCGGACGCAGGCGGCTGTTCGTGTCCGCATGGACAGGTGGACGGCCGTCGGCATCGCAGGGTTTATCGTGATGAATCTGGCACTGGGCCTGTTCGCCCAGCCGATCTTCGGCGCGCTGGGCGAAGCGATCGTCCGGTTTGCATAAGAGACGAGGAGGAAAACGACCGTGAACATCCTTTTACTGCTTGCCATTTTCTGGCCCGCAATTGCCGGCGTGGCGACGTTTTTCCTGCCTGCTGCGCGTGAAAACCGCAGCCTGCGCGGCATTTTGACCAACGCTGCGCTGGCGCTGGAGGTGCTGCTCGTCCTGCTGCTGTGCTTTGCGCAGGGGCAGAGCGTGACGCTGCTTGAAATGACCCCGACCCTGCACGTCGTGCTGCGTGTGGATACGGTGGGCTGCATCTTTGCGGTGCTCATGAGCATCATGTGGCTGCTCTCGTCCATCTTTGCGCGCGAGTACATGGCCCATGACCGCAACGAGCGTTTCTACCAGGTGTTCTTCATGACGGTGCTCTCTGCGCTCATTGGCCAGTGCTACGCCGCCTCGATGGTCACGCTTTACGTGTTCTACGAGATGATGACTCTCCTGTCCGTGCCGATGGTCATGCATGAGCGCACGCCGCAGGCCGTTGCCGCGGGCATCAAGTACCTGGTGTATTCGATCTTCGGCGCGATGCTGGGCTTGCTGGGCATCTTCTTCTTCAACTATTACCTGGGCACGGTGAACTTTGTTCCCGGCGGCGTCGCCGCAGGCATGGCTGTGCCGCAGGGCCTGCTGCTCATCACGTTCCTGGTCATCATTGGCTTTGGCACGAAGGCCGGCATGTTCCCCATGCACGGCTGGCTGCCCACTGCGCACCCGGTTGCGCCTGCTCCGGCTTCTGCCGTGCTCTCCGGCGTGATCACCAAGGCCGGCGTGCTGGCTGTGCTGCGCGTCATCTACTTCCTGGTGGGCGCTCAGACGCTGCGCGGCACCTGGGTGCAGACGGCTTTCCTGACCTTGGCCCTTGTGACGGTGTTCATGGGCTCCATGCTTGCCTACCGTGAGCCGCTGCTCAAAAAGCGCCTGGCGTACTCCACCGTGTCGCAGGTGAGCTATGTGCTCTTCGGCCTGGGGCTGATGGTGCCCACGGGCTTCTCCGGCGCGATGCTGCACGTCGTGGCGCACTCGGTCATCAAGGATGCGCTCTTCCTGTGCGCCGGCGCGATCATTCACCAGACGGGCAAGACCTATGTGCGCGAGCTGCGCGGCATTGGCAAGCAGATGCCTGTGACCACTTGGTGCTGGACCATCGCCTCGCTCGGCCTGATCGGCATCCCGCCGACGGGCGGCTTTGTGAGCAAGTGGCAGCTGGCCACCGGTTCGCTGACCGCGGGCCTGGGCGCGCTGTCTGTGATCGGCCCGGTGGTGCTGATCATCTCCGCGCTGCTGACGGCTGCTTACCTGCTGCCTGTGACGATCAACGGCTTCTTCCCCGGCAGCGACTACGACTACGCGTCGCTCGAAAACAAGGAGGCCGGCCGTCTGATGACCGTGCCCATGATTGTGCTGGCGGTGGGCGTGGTGTTCACTGGCATCCTGGCAAAGCCGCTGATGCAGGCGATTGCCGCGGCGGCCGCGTCCGTCCTGTAAAGGAGAGCCAACATGTTGAGTCTTGCTGTTTTGCTTCCGATCGTCTCCGGGCTGCTGATGCTGCTGTGCGGGATGAAGGCCCGCAGGATGCGGGAGCTCGTGGTGGAGGGCGTGACCATCGTCACCTCTCTGCTCGTGCTCATCTGCCTTCTGAACCGGCAGGAGCAGCCTCAGACGTTGTTTTCGCTGCTTCCGGGCCTGCCCATCGCCTTCCGCATCGACGGGGTGGGCAGTGTGTTCACCGGCATTGTCGCGCTGCTTTGGCCGCTGGCCACGCTCTATGGCTTTGAGTACATGGAGCATGAGGGAGGGGAAAGCCACTTTTTCGCGCTGTACACGATCACGTACGGCGTGACGCTGGGCATCTCCACCGCGGCGAACATCATGACGATGTACCTGTTTTACGAGTTCCTGACGCTTTCCACGCTGCCCCTGGTCATGCATGGCACGAGCGATGAAGCCGTGCGTGCCGGCAAAAAGTACATGCTGTACTCCTTCTTCGGCGCGGCGCTCGCCTTCATCGGCGTGATGCTGGTGATCGTGTACGGAAACGGCGGCGGGTTTGTGATGGGCGGCGTGATGGAGGGCAGCGGCGCCGGGAATTGGATCGTGCAGGTGGGCTACCTGTGCGCCTTCCTGGGCTTTGGCGTCAAGGCGGCGGTGTTCCCGCTGCACGCCTGGCTGCCGGCGGTGTCCGTGGCGCCCACGCCGGTTACGGCATTGCTGCACGCGGTGGCGGTTGTCAAATCCGGCGTGTTTGCCATCATCCGCGTCACGTATTTCTGCTTTGGCGCGCAGCTTCTGCGCGGAACGCCCGCGCAGACGGTGGCCCTGCTTCTGGCGTCGGCGACGATCGTTTACGGTTCGACCTTCGCGGTCAAGGAGCACCACTTCAAGCGCAGGCTGGCCTATTCCACGGTGTCAAACCTCTCGTACATTGTGCTGGCTGCCTGCCTGATGACGGCGAGCGGCCTGACCGCGGCGCTTGCGCACATGCTCTTTCACGCGCTGATCAAGATCACGCTCTTCTTCTGCGCGGGCGCTGTGCTGGTGAAGACCGGGAAGACCCAGATCGAGGGCCTGCGCGGACTCTCCCGCGTGATGCCCGTCACCTGTGCGGCGTACACCGTTGGCGCGCTGGCGCTGATGGGCACGCCGCTGCTGCCCGCCTTCGTGAGCAAGTGGCTCATCGGCACGGCGGCGCTGGAAGCGGGCACGCCTGCCGCACTGGTGGGGCTGGGGGCCATTCTGATCTCGGCGGTGCTCACGGCGATCTACCTGATGGTGCCGGCGTTCTTCATGTACTTCAGGCCTCTTGATCCGCAGTGCGGGCTGCGGGAGGGCGAGATGAGGGACCCCGGGCTGCGCATGAAGCTTCCGTTTGCGGTGCTTATGTGCTGCATCGTGCTGTGCGGCCTGTTCTCCGATCAGATTGTGACCATGCTGACGGCAATCGCCGCCGGTGTGATGTGAGAAGGGAGGAATAACCGTGTTGCTTGCCTTTCTCGCCTTTTTCCCGATGGTGGCTGCGCTGATTTCCTATCTGGTGGGCCGCCGGAGCAAGTCGCTGCGTGACAGCGTGGTGATGCTCTCCTGCCTGGCGGAGTTTCTCGCCGCGGCAGCGGGGATCGTCATGGTCATCGGCGGCCGGACGCTGTCCCTTGAAATCCCCGGTTTTTGCGGATTCGGGCTTTCCTTTGAGCTGGATGGCTTCCGCGCGCTCTACGCGCTTGTCGGCGCGGTGATGTGGCTGATGACCTCCATGCTCTCCAAGGAGTACTTTGCCCACCACTACCGCAACCGCAACCGCTACTACTTCTTCTATCTGATGACGCTGGGGGCTACGCTGGGCGTGTTCCTCTCGGCGGACCTGTTCACCACGTTCATCTTCTTTGAGATCATGTCGTTTACGTCCTATACGTGGGTCGCGCACGATGAGACGCCCGGCGCGCTGCGCGCCGCCGAGACGTATCTGGCGGTGGCCATCATCGGCGGCATGGTGATGCTCATCGGGTTGTTCCTCTTGTATGTTACGCTCGGCACGCTGCGCATCGACGAGCTGTATGTAATGGCTTCCGCCTGCGCGGACAAGGGTGTCCTGTGGGCCGCCGGGCTGTGCATCCTCTTCGGCTTCGGCGCCAAGGCGGGCATGTTCCCGCTGCATATCTGGCTGCCCAAGGCGCACCCCGTGGCCCCCGCGCCCGCATCGGCGCTGCTTTCGGGCATTCTCACCAAGTCGGGCATATTCGGCATCATCGTGGTGTCGGCTAACATCTTCCGGGCCGATCCGACCTGGGGCGCGATGCTGCTCATGCTGGGGCTGATCACGATGCTCGGCGGTGCGGTGCTGGCGGTCTTCTCCGTCAACCTCAAGCGCACGCTTGCGTGCTCGTCGATGTCGCAGATCGGTTTTATCCTCACGGGCATCGCCATGAGCTGCCTGCTCGGCGAAGAAAACGCGCTTGCTGCCCGCGGCGCGCTGCTGTACATGGTCAACCACTCGCTGTTTAAGCTCGTGCTGTTCATGGCGGCGGGCGTGGTGTACATGAACCTGCACCAGCTCAACCTCAACGACATCCGCGGCTTTGGCCGCCGCAAACCGCTCTTGCACTTCGCTTTCCTGATGGGCGCGGTGGGCCTGATGGGCGTGCCGCTGTTCTCCGGGTATGTCTCCAAGACGCTGATCCACGAGGGCATCGTCGAGTATGTGCACCTGCTGAGCGAGATGGGAAAGAGCGGCGAGGTCATGCTTTACACGCTTGCGGAGTGGGTATACCTCTTCAGCGGCGGATTGACTGGCGCCTACATGATCAAGCTGTACATCTGCCTGTTCTGGGAGCAGCATCCCACGCAGCAGGGCGTGCACGAGGCGCATGAGCACTACATGAGCCCGCTGTCTGCGCTGGCACTCACGCTCAGCGCGCTGCTGGTGCCCGTGCTGGGCATTATGCCCAACCGAACGATGGACCCCATCGCCGATCTGGCAGGCGGCTTCCTGAATGCGGGCACGCCTGCGCACGCAGTGGAGTACTTTTCGCTGACCAATCTCAAGGGCGCGTGCATCTCGCTGGCCATCGGCGTCATCGTCTATCTGGCGGTGATCCGTCCGCTGCTCATGCGCACTGAAAATGGCGTTCGCGTCTATGTCGACCGCTGGCCTGCCTGGGCGGATGTGGAGGAGCGCCTTTACCGCCCGGCCATCGCCGCGCTGCTGCACTGGGGCGGCGTGATCGCCATGATCGGCAGCGAACAGGTGCTGGAAGAGCGCATCTTCCGCCCGATTGTTGCCGCGCTGACGATCGTCGGTTCCATCTGCGCTAAGCTGCTGGGCAGCGTGACGGATGCGCTGGCGTACTGCATCGGGCGTACGGTGCTGGCCATGCGCCGCCCGGTGGACCACGCCCACGTGGGCAACCGCGTGACCTACGCTGTGGGCAGCGTTGCCGATGGCGTGACGGAGGGCCTCAACCGCACGCTCTGGCGCAGAAACCGGATTCATCACCACTTTGTCGGCCGCATGGCAGGCATGTGGGATGGCCTGATGGATGGTGTGCAGCGCATTACGCACACGATGAGCTATGGCCTGATGCTCTTTGGCCTGGGCCTGTGCGTGACGCTGCTGTACCTGATGTTCTACCATGGATGACCTGCCGCCTTTGGCACAGCGCCAAAAGCTATGGGAAACCGCATCAATTGAAAAAAGGGAGCTCCCGTCCGGCATCTGCCTGGGCGGGAGTTCTCAGGTTGTCAAAACCTCTCTTGGGTGGTTTGGAGGGGTAAACCCTCCAAATGAAATCCGAATCCGGCGACAAGTGCGGCGGATTCGGGCCTTGCGCAGCAAGGTTTCCTTACGCTGTTTCCCGCCCGGGAGCCCCGCAGGGGGGAGAGGGAAACGCCGCAAAACGCCAGAAAAAGGACGCTGCCGGCAGGTTTTTCCGATATACTGAGCGCTCCCGTCCGGAATCCATCCGAACGGGAGCGCTTGGCGTTGTTATTGCACGGTCACGCCGAAGGAGGCGCCGGCCTCCCCGGCAAACACCACATATCCGCCCGCCTGAAGCAGAACCTCGGTGTCGCCGTATGCCGCGGAGCTGGTCAGCAGCAGGCCGTCGGCATCATAGGCGGCAAATGAGCCGCAATCCGGCAGGGTGACGTGCAGGGTCTTGTCCGCAAGCGAGGCGTCGACGCTGAACCACTGCGCGTATCCATCCTCAGCGATCGTGACAGTGTCTTCGGCCGCCAGAGGCTTGACGGCCGCTTCCTCCACGTACAGGTACCCCGGAGCGGTGAGGTATTCCAGGCCATCCTGGGTGAAGAACGCCATGTCCATGGTATCGCGGCCCGCCGTGCCGGGAATGTTGACCACGGCGAGCAGGTGGTTTTCATCCTCAATGCGGTTGGAGCCCTCATAGCCTGTCTGCCACCCGGAGGCGGAGACGAACGAGTACGGCATGCCCAGCGCATACATCTGCGACGACCAGCCGCCATTGAGCAGGAAGTAGCGCTTGCCCACACGCGCTTGCCAGGCGTGCTGTGTTTCTTCATCGAGGGGATTTTCGGGCAGAAGCTGGGCGGCATAGGCCGAAGAGACCAGAGAGGTCAGGCCGGGAAGCGCGGCGCAGCTCTTTTGGAAGAAGTAGACTTCGCCATTCTCCGCCGTGACGAGCTTCACGAGCACGGAGTCCGCCTCGTCGCGGAAGCTGCCGTCGTCGCGGTAGGTGAGCGTTTGAACCGTGCCGCCGAGCTCCTCATCCAGGGTGAGGGTCAGCGTGCCGTCTTCGGTGATGACGACGTCAAAGGGATAGGTGGAGGTGCCGTACAGCCCGGAGAGCGCCGTCAGCGCTTCGGGCATCTGCGCAGGCTGAGCGGGCGGCAGGGAAGCCGACTCATCCACCTGCACGCCCTGGGCCGCGAGCGCGTCGATCAGAAGGCGCGCGGCGAAGAGCTGGTTGTAGGTGCTCACGCCGCCGGAAGAGAGCACGGCGGCCGCCATGCCGTACTCCGGCAGAACGACGAGCGCCGCATGGTAGAAGTTGGTGTCGCCGCCCTTGCACAGGGCCGTGATGCCGCTTTGGTTAAAGGGGAACATGTGCACGGCATCCCAGCCCAGGCCGAAGCTGAGGGCGTCGTCCTCGCTGTCTTCGGGCCAGAGGCCGCGCGCGTATTCATCGTTGGCCATGGCGGCGAGGGAATCTTCGCTCAACAGCTTACCCTGGCCGCACAGCACGCCGCCAAAGCGGGCCAGGTCTTCGGCCGTGGCATATATGCCGCCCGTGCCCTCAATGACCACGGTATCCGCCGCCACGGGGCGGGTGGGATCGGTGGGCAGATAGGCGGGCGCGAGGCGGGAGCGATCGAAGTCGTCGGAGCAGGCGTATGTATCGGAAAGGCCTGCCGACTCGAGGAAGGCCTTTCGCAGGTAATCGCCAAGCGACATGCCGCTGACCTGCTCGATGACCAGCTGGGCGAGCGTAAAGCCCGTGTTGTTGTAGACGCTGTATGCGCCGGGATCGGCGATCAGCCGCTGCGTGCTCAGCTCGGTGAGCAGCGAATCGACGGCGGTGCGGTTTTGTGCATCGTCAAAGAGGAAGGCATCTTGCATCCCGGCAAACATCAGCCCGGAGGAGTGATTGAGCAGCATGCGCAGGGTGATGTCCTCATACCGCGCATCAGCCATGGTGAAGCCGGGCAGATACGTGGTGATGGGCTCATCGAGCGCGAGGCTGCCGCTCTCTGCCAGGTGCATGGCCGCGGCGGTGGTATAGATCTTGCTGACGGAACCCACGCCATAGAGGGGCATGGTCTCCTTGGGCGCGCCGTCTGCACCGAGCGTGCCGGACTGGGTGACTTCGCCGTCTTTCAGCAGCGCCCAGGAGATGCTGGTAGCGCCGCCGTAGAGCTGCGCGGTGGCCGCAGCCTGCTGGGCAGGGGTGAGCGTATCCTGTGCGCAGGCCGTGGCAAAGCTTGCCACAAGCAGCACCACAGATAGCAAAAGGGAAACGCGTTTGTTCATGGTAAAGCTCCTTTCGCGCGATGGATGCAGGCGGCCTTCTTCTGCGGGGAAGACGCCCGGCAAAAGCCATCGAAAGCTGCTTATTACTATACTACAATGATGCATAGCCGTCAAATTCAGCGGCCATCAAGTTTTTGGGTCAAAAAGACGGCATGTGCCTTTACGAAAGGCGCTTTTCGCGGTATACTGGACGGCGTAACCTTGCGATTTGGAGGAACCACATATGCATATCCATGCGCAAAATCGCATGAAAGACGGTTTTCTGCCCGTGCTCCTGGATGGAATGCGGGACGGCTTTCCCATCGGTCTGGGGTATTTTGCGGTGGCGTTTTCGCTGGGCATCGCCGCCCGGGGGGCGGGGCTTACGGCTTTCCAGGGCTTTCTGGCCAGCATACTCAACCACGCATCCGCGGGCGAATATGCCGGATACACGATGATTGCCGCGCAGTCGACCTACCTGGAAATCGCCATCGTGACGCTGATTGCCAACGCGCGCTACCTGCTGATGAGCTGTTCGCTCAGTCAGAAGTTTGGCCCCGGCACATCGCTTTCCCACCGGGTGCTGGTGGGCTTTGGCGTGACGGACGAGATCTTCGGCATCGCCGTGGCGCGCCCGGGCTGGCTCGATCCAGCCTATGTGTATGGCGCTATGCTCGTATCGTTGCCCTGCTGGGCCAGCGGCACGGCGCTGGGCGTCACCATGGGCAACCTGCTTCCGCTGCGCGCCGTCAGCGCGCTGAGCGTGGCG
>DVJV01000161.1 GCA_018716525.1 Candidatus Ventricola gallistercoris | reverse complement strand
ATGTGGCGCCCGAAACCGTGGGCAACTTTGTGACGCTGGCCAACGAAGGCTTCTACAATGGCCTGACGTTCCACCGCGTGGTGCCGGGCTTTGTCATCCAGGGCGGCGATCCCAATGGCGACGGCACGGGCGGCCCGGGCTATGCCATCCGCGGCGAGTTTGAAAACAACGGCATCACCAACGATCTGTCCCATACGCGCGGCGTGCTCTCCATGGCGCGCTCCAGTGCGATGGATTCTGCGGGCAGCCAGTTCTTCATCATGCACGCTGACAACGACTATCTGGACGGCGACTATGCGGGATTCGGCATGGTGATCGGCGGCATTGAGACGGTCGATCTGATCGCTTCCGTGCCGACCAACAGCAACAACAAGCCGATGACCGAGCAGGTCATGCGCGAGGTCTATGTTGAGACGTATGGCCAGAGCTATACGTTTACCAAGCTCGAGGACTGATGCGCCCCTCTCGTATGCGGTGAAGCGGCGCATGCGCGCCAATCATAAAGCGAAAAGCCGGCTGGCAGTTGATCTGCCAGCCGGCTTCAGGCTGTCAAAAAAACCTTCCGGGAGGTTTGGAGGGCCAAAGCCCTCCAAATGCAATCCGAATCCGGCGACATGTGCGGCGGATTCGGAAGCCTTGCGCAGCAAGGTTTCCTTACACTGTTTCTCGCCCGGGAGGCTCATAGAGCCGAGAGGGAAACAGTGCAAACACTCGGAAAAGGACGCCGCAGGCGGACTTTTTCGACACGCTGCGGCTGGCAGTTGATCTGCCAGCCGGCTTTTGTGTGCCTGTGCAAATGAAATGTGAAAAGACACCGGGAATGTGTTGCCAAATGGCAAAGATCTGAATCATTTGAAAGCATTCCTTCACCGAAACGGCAAAGGCTGGACACAATCTTGCCATGAGTTTCCGCTAAAATAGGCTCCGCAAGTTGCAATTCAAAGGAATCGGAGGGGTTCAATATGAGCCAGAACGGTGAAAACAAACCACTCAAGACGAAAAAGAGGCGGCGCAACAGGGCGAAGCGGATCATCCGCAGGGCGGTCAAGCTCGTCGTGCTGCTGGCTGTCATCGGAATAGCGGGGTTGTTTGGCCTCAAGTCGTACATCAAGTCCAATGCCGGTGAGTCGGAGGAGACGACATACGCCCGCGCTGTGGCAACGAGAGGCGAGATGGAGGAGACCGTCTATGGCACGGGCACCACATCTGCGCGCAGCCAACCCAATGTGCTGGCAGAAGCAGATGGCACGCTGACCGATCTGCGGGTGAGCGTGGGCGATGCCGTTCAGGAGGGCGACATCCTGGCCGTTCTGACCAACGATACGCTGGATGACGAAATCACCGATCTGGAATTTGCGCTTTGGGATCTGGATGACACCATTCTGGGAACCCAGTCGGGTTCCGCGGTCACCGTTGTGGAGGCGCCTGCAGCCGGACGCGTCATGGCCATCTACGCTCAGAAGGGCGATGATGCGCTGGCGGTCTTCCGCCGGGAAGGCGCGCTGGCGATCATCTCCACAGACGGGCGCATGAAGGTGGAGCTGACGGATGTGGCCATTGATTCCGGCGTGGCGCTGGGCGATACGCTCACCGTTCGAGGCTGGGGCTATGAGGTGACCGGCACGGTGACGGATCTCACCCGCCAGGGCACATGTGTGACCGTGACGATTCTGGATGATACGCTGCCCATGGGCGACGAGGTCACCGTCAGCAAGGCGGATGGCACCGAGATTGGCACGGGCACGCTGGAAGTCAACAAGCCGATGGCTGTCTCCTCGTACGGCGGCACGATCCGCTCGGTGAGCGTGGAGGTGGGCGATGAGGTTTCGCGCCGCCAGACGCTCTTCCGCCTGGAGGATTCGCCGCTCTCCCTGAATATCGAGGATCTGCGGATTCAGCGCGAGACGGCCGCCAAGGATCTGGAAGAGGCTAAGGAGAAGCGTGAAAACCTGATCATTCTCGCTCCGTGCGATGGCACCGTGGCTTCTTTGGAGGTCAGCGAGGGCGACGAGATCACCAGCGGCACGCTGATCGGCTCCATCCTGGAGGGCGAGGACATGAATCTGACCATCGCCGTGGATGAGCTCGACGTGGTCGAGGTGGAGGTTGGCCAGAAGGTGACCATCACCGTCGATGCGCTGGGCGATGCGCAGATGGAAGGCGAGGTCTACAAGATCGCGCCGGTGGGCACGAGCTCCGGCGGCGTGGCGACGTACGATGTGGAGTTGGCGTTTGAGGCGGCAGGCACGGGTGTGCGCTCGGGCATGAATGCGACGGGCGAGATCATCGTGGCTTCCAAGGAGGATGCGCTCTACGTTCCGGTGGAAGCGCTGATGACCATCGGCAACGACACCTACGTGATGGTGGAAAGCAGCCTGGGTGCAATGCCGGATATGGGCGCTTTGGATGCGGCCCAGGATGGCGAAACGGATCAGGCGGCAGAGGATGTTCCCGCAGACGCCGCTGCCATGGCGGAAGGCGGCAGGGCGGCGATGGCCGCAGGCGGTACGGCGTCCATGCGTGAGGCGGCTGGGCAGACGCAGAGCAGCGCCGGCTTGCTGGAGCGCATCCGTGCGTGGCTCTATGAGGGCGTGGACACGGGCAGCCAGCAGGTGAATGGCACCCTGGTCAAGGTGGAGACCGGAATGCAGAATGACGATTACGTTGAGATCCTCTCTGGCCTGAATGAGGGTGATGTGGTGCTCTATACCGGCAGTGCCGATACGGCTGGCAACATGATGAGCACCATGGTCATGATGCCCGCAGGCGGCGGATCCGGCCGCGACAGCGGCCGCGGCGGAATGCCGGGCGGATTCTAAGGGGGGACCAGGATGATCAGAATGCTGGGAATCCGTAAGGAATACCACATGGGCGATACGGTGCTGGCTGCGCTGGACGGCGTGGATATTCACATCAAGCCCCATGAGTTTGTTTCCATCATCGGCCCTTCCGGCTCGGGCAAATCGACCCTGATGAACATCATCGGGTGTCTGGATACGGCCGATGAAGGCATCTACTACCTGGACGGTCAGGAGATCGAGGATTACACCGAGGATGAGCTGGCCGAAATCCGCAACCGCAAGATCGGGTTTGTCTTTCAGCAGTTTAACCTGCTGCCCAAGCTCACGGCCCGCGAAAACGTGGAACTGCCGCTGATCTACCAGGGTATGTCCGCTGGCAGGCGCCGTGCGCGCAGCAAAGAGGTGCTCGAGCGCGTGGGCCTGGCTGACCGCATGAACCACAAACCCACCGAGCTTTCCGGCGGCCAGCAGCAGCGCGTGGCCATCGCCCGCGCACTGGCGGGCAATCCCTCGCTGCTGCTCGCCGACGAGCCCACCGGCAACCTCGATTCCCGCACGGGCGCCGAGGTCATGAAGCTCTTTCACGAGTTGCACGATGCGGGCAACACCATCGTGCTCATCACACATGATGCGACGATCGCCGCGCAGACCCCGCGCTCGATTCACATTCACGACGGGCGCGTGCTCAAGCCGGCTTCCGAGAATGAGGTGGTCATCTGATGCAGGCGATATCCATGGCCTTTAAGGCTATCGCGGGCAATAAAATCCGGGCGTTTCTGACGATGCTGGGCGTCATCATCGGCGTGGTCAGCGTCACGGTGCTCATTGCCATCGGACAGGGCACGACCTCTACGGTCACCGAGTCCATCGCCTCGATGGGCACCAACCTGCTGACCGTCAATATCCAGGCGCGCCGGGTGGGCATGTTTGGCTTTGGCGATTCCAATAGAAGCAGCAATGCCAAGGGCACCGTCATCCTCAAGCTTGCGGATGTGCTTTCTTTGGAGGATGAAGAGCCGATCAAGAGCGTGTCTCCTGTCGTAAACGGCAGCCTGACCGTGAAAGCGGGCAGCGTGAACACCAATGCGTCCATCATCGGCGTGCTGCCGGCGTATGAGGAGATCGTCAATCAGCACGTGGAAAGTGGCCGCTACATCATCGACGCCGATGTCGATAACCGCAGCGCCGTCTGCGTCATCGGCCCTGGTCTGGCCGAGGATCTCTTTGGCAATACGAACGTCGTCGGCAATACGCTGCACATCGACGGGCGCAAGTTTGAGATCGTCGGCGTGCTGGAGAGCAAGGGCACATCCATGAGCGGCAGCTCGGATGACACGCTCATCCTGCCCTTCACGCTCGCCCAGCGGATGCTCGAGTCCACAACGATTTCCTCGATCTATATCTCTGCGACCGATTCGACCACCGTCGATGCGGCCCAGACCGTGGTTGAGAATTTCCTCTACAAGAAGTATCAGGACGACAGCACCTACTCCGTCATGAACCAGACCCAGATGCTGGAAATGATCAGCGAGACCACCGGAACCCTTTCGCTGATGCTGGGCGGCATCGCCGGCATCTCGCTGCTTGTGGGCGGCATCGGCATCATGAACATCATGCTGGTATCGGTTACGGAGCGCACACGCGAGATCGGCATCCGCAAGGCCATTGGCGCCAAGCGGCGCAATATCCTGATGCAGTTTTTGGTTGAGTCCATCGTCATTTCGGGCCTGGGCGGCCTGCTGGGCCTGGCCTTTGGCTACTTGATCATGCAGGCGCTCAGCGAGGTGCTGGGCATGAAGCTGACCATGAGCCTGGGTGTCGCGCAGCTTGCCATCGGCTTCTCGATGGGTGTTGGCGTGATCTTCGGGCTTTACCCGGCCAACAAGGCGTCCAAGCTGCGGCCGATTGAAGCCCTGCATTATGACTGACGCGTGAGGAGGCGGAACAATGAACGAAAAGCAGGCCAAGGATGCGGTGCTTTCCGATCCGCCCGGACGGCGCGTTTCACGAAAGCTTTGCGTGCTGGTGGCCGTGGCTGCCATGGGGATACTGGGCGCTGTCGTGCTGCGCATGACAGCGCACCCCGCAAAAGCCTCGCAAACCGGGGAGGGCGCCGCGCAGCAGATGGCTGCCGCCACATACGGCACGCTGGAGAAGACCGTGTATGGTTCGGGCGAAATTCAGCCCGCCAATCAGCCGGCTGTTTACACGGATGTGGATGCAACCGTGGCGGAAATCTACTTTGAAATGGGCGACACGGTCAAGGAAGGCGACATCCTCGCGCGGCTTGAAAGCGACGATCTGGAAGCGCAGATCGAGCAGATGGAGTACAATTTGCAGATTGCAGAGGCGGAGGTGCGCGCCGTGCAGACGCACGAGCAATACGTCTACCGGCAGCTCTACGACGAGGGCGGCGAACCCCGCTTTGACGTGAACACCGGTGAACCGCTGATGGGGCAGTATTCCAACGAGATCACCATTCGTGCCCCCGCTTCCGGACGCGTGATGGCCATCTACATTGAGGCGGGCGACGATTCTCTGGCGGTTTACCGCGACAAAGGCGCTGTGATGATGCTCTCCACTGACGGGCGCATGAAGGTGGAGCTTTCGGGCCTGGAGAGCGGCACGCTTTCGCTGGGCGACACGGTGCGCGTCTGCGGGGAAGGCGTCGATACCGAGGGTACGGTTGTCGATCTGACGCGCCGGGGCATGGAGGCGACCATCCAGGTCATTGGCGATACGTATGCCATGGATACCCCGGTCACGGTGTACAGCGAGACGGGCGAGACCATCGCAGACGGCATTCTGGAGATCAATAAGCCGATGGCGGTTTCCTCCTATGGCGGCACGGTCAAGGGCGTTGCCGTCAAGGTGGGGGACGAGGTCAACCGCTACGACGTGCTGGCGCGCATCGTGTGGGATGAAATCCCGCTGTATCTGGAAAATGCGAGCGTGCTCAACGAGTATAATAAGGCGCAGGTTGAGCTGGGAAACGCCGTTGCCGACCGCGAGGCACTGACCATCGTCGCGCCGTGTGACGGGCAGATTGTCTCGGTGGATGTCGAGGAAGGCACGCAGGTCACAGCGGGCACTCAGCTGATGACGATGGTGGAGGATTCCGGCATGTCGCTGGCGCTGTCGGTCGATGAGCTGGATATCCTGAGTGTGGAACCGGGGCAGCAGGTTAAGCTGTCGGTCGATGCGCTGGAGGATGTGGAGCTGACGGGCGTGGTGGAGAAGATTGCGCCCCTGGGCAACACGGAATCGGTCGTGACGACGTATGACGTCTATGTCACGCTGGACGACGTGGATGAACGCATCAAGGGCGGCATGAATGTATCGGGCCAGATCGTGGTGGAGACAGCGGAGGATGCGCTGGTGATCCCCACGCAGGCGCTTGGCAAGGATCAGGAGGGTTACTATGTTACCCTGGCTGACGGGCAGACGCGCCATGTGCAGACCGGCATCATGACAGACGACCGGGTGCAGATTCTTTCCGGCCTCTCTGCAGGGGAGTACGTGGTCTACTGAGCGCGGGCATTTTGGGGCGCGCCGGAAATGGCCGCCCGTTCCCGCTTTCCCATTCCACGGCTTTTGCCGTGATTTACATAAATGCGCACAGGTCCGTTGTCCGGTGGATTTGCCGGCAGCGGGCCTGTCTGTCGTCTGTGCCTTGACAGGGCGCCGGACGCATGCGTATAATACTTTCATCTGTTGACCACAACACAAGGAGATGAACCCGACATGACGTACGAACAGGCGTTTGAGCTTCTGCGCCGCTATAACAGCGAGCCGTTTCACCTGTGCCATGCGCTGACGGTTTCCAAGGTCATGCGCCGCATGGCCCAGGAGCTTGGCTATGGCGACGAGGCGGATTTCTGGGCGACGGTGGGGCTGCTTCACGACATCGACTTTGAGCAGTGGCCCAATGAGCATTGCCACAAGTGTGTGGAGCTGCTGACGCAGGCGGGCGCAGACGAGAGGCTG
>DVJV01000160.1 GCA_018716525.1 Candidatus Ventricola gallistercoris | reverse complement strand
GTTTCCCTCTCGGCTCTATGAGCCTCCCGGGCGGGAAACAGTGTAAGGAAACCTTGCTGCGCAAGCTTGCGAATCCGCCGCACATGTCGCCGGATTCGCCTTGCATTTGGAGGGCTGCGGCCCTCCAAACCACCCAAAGAGGTTTTTTGACAGCCTGAGTCCGGTTTCCCCGGACTTTTTTTCATGCACTTGTCAAAGCTGAAGCGAGGCTGATCTGTGAAGCGGGCATGGAGATCGAATTGCGCACTACCTCAGACAAGAAGCAGATCTCTATACAAAACACTTCTTCCCTAAATTGCAAAACCGGCAGCGCTTTTTCTCGATAAGCGCTGCCGGTTTTGTGTCGAAAACGTTCGCCTGCGGCGTCCTTTTCCGAGCTTTACGCCGTTTCCCTCTCGCCCCCATGGGGCTCCCGGGCGGGAAACGGCGCAAGGAAACCTTGCACAGCAAGCTTGCGAATCCGCCGCACATGTTGCCGGTTTCGGATCATATTTAGAGGGCAACAGCCTTCCAAATCACCCGGAAAGGCCTTTGACATTGTAAATGTCCTTTTCACCTGCATTTCCGTGCGTCACAGAGGCTGCTTATGCAGATTCAAATCCCTGACAGTGAGCGTGTCCGCGCTACCACTTTTGATCAAAATCATGAAATACTTGTCATCTTCTTCCAATGAGAATCGCACCTCATTTTCACCGGAGGTGATCGCCTGCTCCGCCAACAGCTCAAAATTCCGTCCCGTGTACAGCTGAACCATGCTGTCTGGAGTCGGTTCCCCTTCACAGCTCAGGGTCAGCACATAGTTCCCCGCTTCGCGCCATGTCGTGGGCACACGCATCCTGCCGCTAGCCTCCAAAACAAAGGCATCTTCCTCAACGAAGGCCCCCTCCAGCTTCATCTTACCCCAGAGCATGGAACCGATAAGCTGCTCGGAATTGTCATACCCATAGACCACGTAGCCATCGTTCTCGTAGACAACCGGAGCTTTTGCATACGCCAGCCAGGAGCCAAGCTGCTCCTCTTCCTCCCGGGTCAGCAGCAAAAACGTCTTCTGTGCACACGCATCCAGATCCGATGCGCTGTCCGGCTCCAGCCACCGGATGAAATCCAGGGAAGATTCCGCAACAGCGCCTTCCTCCGTCTCCACCGGCACGACGCCTGTACATGTCAGCGCGCCCTGTGTGCGCTCCTGCATCACCCGCACATTCCAAAAGGTGCCATAGCCGTGGGTATAGCCCTCTTCCTGCAAAAATGCCGCGGCATCCATCATATCCGCACTCCGCGCCTGCGCCGCTTTCTCCTGGCTTCGCGTATCGGTCAGCAGCACAACACCGGACAGCCCCAGCTGCACACACAGCAACACGAGAAATGCCCCGCGAAGCCAGCCATTGCGCTCCCGCTGCACGAGAATGGGAACCACCGGCACAAACAGGATGACCGCCAGGATCAGATACCGGTTCAGATACGTTCCCTCGATCCACACGAAGCAGAAGAGATTCACGAAGAACGCCGCGGCCGCAAGGCGGATCATGCGCTTTTGCGCGAGCTGTGTTTCCTCTCCCACATCCAGCGCCCGGTAGGTGCGCACCACCATGGCCATGCCCAGAAAGACAGTGCCTGCCACGCAGAGATTGACGACGCCCGGCAGCGAAAACAGCGCCACACCGCCACGCCAGCCCAGCAGCTTGAGAAAATCTGCAAAAACGGTGAACAACATCTGGCAGACCGCCGCGCCATCGAGCGGATTGAACGTAAAGGAAGAAGCCGAACCCACTCCGCTGACAAACAATCGGGGCAGAATCACTTCCGAAGCCATAAAGCCCAACAGACATGTGGCAAAGCCGACAAGTGTCACACATGCAAAGCGCACGCGCTCATCCTGCCGTCCACATGGCTGCTTGGCCAGCAGCACATCCAGCAACGTGGCGGCGACCATCGGGCACACAAAGCAGAGCACATAGCGGACCGACAAAAAGCCCAGCAACAGTGCCATAGCCGCAAAGCATGCGCATGCTTTCTTCGATCGTCTTCCATCCCTTTTCCCAGCCGAGATCCAAAGCCCCGCTCCTGCGAAGCCAAGCCCCATATGGACAATGTAGTACCCGCCTATCGTCACAGCCGAAGCATAAACCGCACTGGCCGTCACAGGCAGCAGTGCGCAGGTACACAGCGCCCTTCCCCACGAGGCGCCTGTTCTGCGGCACAAGTAAGCGCACATGCCCATACACAGAATCAGGCCCAATGTGTTGCCCACCACCCTCGCCAGGAAAAAGCTGGGGGTGAACAAAAACGCAAGCGCATAAAGCAAATTGATCTGGACAATACGCACCTCTGTGGAATAAAGCCAGTCCATCTGCACAAGGCTGTGTGTATCGACCTGCCTGCGGGCCAGCAGCAGCTCCGATGCCATATCGCTGTCCAGGTATGTCAGGTATCCTTCCTTTTGAAGGAGCACAGAAAAGGCCAGTGTCACCAGACACAGAAAGATGCCCACATATATCGTAAAGACGCGCCTTTCCCGCTTCATGCCCGCTTCCTCCCCCTTTGCGTTTGGATTTATCCTCTGTATGCCGCTTCGGCCTTGCTAAAACGCCGCCTTCTGCGGCGCAGTCCGCTGCGCACGACCAGCGCCAGGAGCGTCAGCGCGGACACCGCATCCGCGATCCGCCAGACGCCCTTCCCCGCAAACCACACCTTGAGCGTGCCCTGTGTGCCCGCAGGCAGCAAGACCTTCAGCCGGTTGTTGTCCCCAAGCTCCACATCCATCTTCTGCCCATCCACCTGGGCCACATAGCCGTCAAAGCCGAAGAACGGAAGCAAGACAGCGCCTTCCTGCTGCGCGCTTACCTGCGCGGTCGCCGAAGTGCCTGCACGTTGGAAGGCGCTTACCTCCACCCCTTCTGTGGTGTGCACACTGGAATCCAGCGTTGCAGACAGGTCGGTTCCCTCCAGCGTGTAATCCATATACGCCAGGTTCTGCTCACTGACGCGTCCGTAGTAAACAAAGCGGTTTTTCCGCGTCTCCGTAGAAAGCATCGGCATGGATACCACCAGGCAGAGCGCCAGCACACCAAAGAGCGCGAACGCTTTCTGATTTTCCGCAATTTGCACGAAGGCGTATCCTCCTGCCAAAGCAAAAAACAGCGTTGTCATCATCAGCAGACGCCAGGGAAACTGCAGATATCCCGAAAAAGTGCCCTGAATGGTATCAACAAGTGCCCACGGAAACAGCGTTGTCGTCATCAGCGCAAATCCTGCGCCCATCACCACGCAAAACAGCGAAAAGCGTTCCTTTCCTGTGCGCTGTGGTGCGCGAAGTGCCTGCCACACCGCTGCCAATGCCGCCAGAAGAAGCGGAATGCCGATCTCGATCGCCTGAGGTTTGAGCGTGCCATCCCACAGCTCGTCTGACAAACCGCCAAGCGTCGTCAGAAGCAATTGCGAAGGCGCGATGGCATTTGCCGCATTCCAACGCAGCATCATGTCTGCCGACACACCCTGCATGTTGTAGGTAGCCAGCGGCACCAGCGAAAACAGGCACAGCAACAGGCAGCAAATTCCCGCCTTGAATACAGCGCCCACTCTCCGCTCTTTGACGATCCGCACTGCGCAAAGCAGGCAGACCACCAGGGCCGTTACCGCACAGATGAGCGTAGAAATCATGTGGCTTTGGAAGATCGCCGCCGCGCTCAGCGCAAGCAGCGGCCAACGCCCCTTATCCCCTCTGATCACTTCCCAAAGCCCCCATACCAGCAAGGGCAAAAACGCCATAGCCAGCGCTTCGCCCAACGAGCTGCGGGTATAGACATCTGTCAAGCGGTAAACAGCCAGCGTGTACAGCACAGAGGCGACAACCCCCGCCTCATTCTTTTCAAAGATCTTGCGCGCGCACTGGAACATCGTCAGCGCCGTCAGCAGATTGATGCCCACCAAAAAGACCTGCATGGCATACTGAATGGATGTTCCCAGCAGGATCATGACAGCAGGAATGTACAAAAACAACTCCGGATAGTAGACGGATGTCACCGCCCCGTATCCCCTGTTCATGTAACCGCCTACGCGGACGGGAAACTGACCGCTGAGCAGCCCGTTTGTCAGGTTACCCAACCGCTCCAGGTGAAAGAGCATGTCGTCCCCCAGATTCAGATTGCTTTTAAAGCACGGCGCAGATGCCATCATCGCAGCAAAGCCGACGAGCAGCACCATCGAAAGCTCTTCCCGGTTCAGCTTCCGGCGCAGGTATAGCGCATAAAGCACAAGGCCCGCAAGCAACACAAGCGTCGCCGTCATGACATTGTCCGTCGGCTCACGCCCGGTCAGACTCAGCTGCTTCACCCGGAAAAAGCTGCCCGACTGGTAATCAATGAGGATCTGGAAGTTATCCGTTTCATTGTAAACGGTAAAAACCACGCTGCCCGATCCGCTTTGCGGCGTAACCGGCACTTCGGAAGGATAAATCGACACCGCATTGTCGCTCACCAGACGGATCATTCCCGTGCCATCGGTTTCCATCTCATAGTCAAGCCGGTACGTTCCGGCGCGCAGATTCAGCCCGGGACCAACGCTCATCACGCCGTAGTCCGTGCCCGTTTGCTCCAATCCTCGCGCAAAGGTCATCATGCCCTCCTGCATGTTTGCCCATGTGCGCGCCATGTAACCGTTGCCTGTGATCCACAGCAGTGCTACCAATCCCAGCACCGCGACAAACGGCAGCACCACGATCCACTTTCTGTTTTTCTTCACTGCATCCTCCAGTTTCCAAGCATACCGTCACCAGGCAGCTACGCCGACGGCACGCGCATTTTTCCTTCGCGAACCATTGCGGCATCACGCCTTTGATGCGCGCATCTTCCTGCGTCTGACGGAGCGCAAAACCAGCGCCAGAAGCGTCAGCGCGGAGACCGCATCCGCAATCCGCCAGACGCCCTTCCCCGCAAACCACACCTTGAGCGTGCCCTGCGTGCCCGCCGGCAGCAAGACTTTCAGCCGGTTGTTGTCCCCCAGCTCCACATCCATCCTCTGGCCCTCCACCTCGGCCGCATAGCCGTCAAAGCCAAACAGCGGGAAGGTCAGCGCCGCGTCGCTCTGCGCCGACACATCGCCCGTGATGGTCGTGCCCTGTTTGTCGTAGCCCTCAAGCACGACATCCCCTTCCGTGAGGACAGTGCGCTCCGTGGTGCGCGAAGCATCGCTGCCGGGAAGCATGTACTCCGGATAGGTCACGCCGGTATCGCCGCTCTGGCCGTAGGCAAAGTACTCGTCATACCGGGTTTCCCGGCTGAGCGTGGGCATCGTGCACAGGGCTGCCACACACAGCGCCAGCACCGCAGCCACATCCGGCCTGGAAGAGGCAAACCGGGTCAATCCATAGCCGCCCGCCAGTGCAAAGCAGACGGTGGTCATCATCAGAAAGCGCCAGGAGAACTGAATATAGTTGGACAGCCCCCCGGTGAGCACCTCCACATAGCTCCAGGGGAACAGCATCGTGGACATCACCGAAAAGCATACGCCGGCCAGCGCCAGCAGACCTGCCGCCTGCTCCTGCTTGCCGCGCTTTTTCTGCGTCACAATGACGTAGAGCGCCAGCGCAGCGGCCACCATCTGCGGCAGGCCAATCTCCGTGGCAAAGCGGGTCAGCCTCGGGTCGCGAGGCACCACCGTGTTTCCGCTGCCCAGCGAAAAGAGCTGTGCGGGCTCCAGGGCAAAGTAGGCCACGTCGATGAGGATCGCTTCCGCGCCAATGCCCTGCATGCTGTACATGAGCAGGGGCACAAGCTGAAATGCGCACAGCAGCAGCGCAATGCCCAGCGCCTTAAACAGGGAGAGCAGGCGCTTTTCCCTGAAGATCCTGCGCACAAACAGCAGGCAGAAGACAACCGCCGTCATCGCGCAGATGAGCGTGGAAATCATGTGGCACAGGAAAATGCACGCCGCGCTGACCCCCAGCAGCACATCGTAAGACCTGTCCCCCAGCACCACTTCCCAAAGACCCAGCATAAACAGGGGCAGGATCGCCATGGCCGTCATCTCGCCCACCGCGCAGCGGGTGTAGGCGTTGGTTGCGCGGTACACAGCCAGCGTATAGAGAATCGCCGCGCAGGCGGCTGCCCAGCGGCCGCCAAACATGCGCTTGGCGCAGACATACATGGCCGCAGCCGACGCGATGCTCACACCCACCATATATGCATTCATGACATATTGGATGGATGCCCCCAGCATGCGCATGATCGCCAGCGGATAGAGGAACACATCGCCATAAAACACCGATGTGATCGCGCCATAGCCGTTATACGTGTGGCCTCCGGCGCGCACGGGGAACTGCCCGCTGCGCAAACCGCTGACCAGATTCTCGATCCGGGCCATGTGGAAATTGGTGTCATGCGCAATGTTGAGCGTCTCCTTGTATGCGGGGCCGTTGGCGATGAGCACGGCCAGCGCCACAAAGATCAGAACGCCGAGCTGCTCGCCCTGCAGCCTTCCCGTCACACACAGCACCCACAGGATGCTCAGCCCCACGGCAACGAACAGGAGCGTCCAGGCATTGTCGTTGTAAAAGGGGCTGTACATGCGCAGATTGACCACATTGATATAGGTGCCGGAGGCAAACTCGATCCCCAGATTCAGCCCGACACACGCCTCCTTGACCGTCAGCTCCACTTCGCCCCGGCCCTGCCCGGCAGGCAGGGTGATCTCGCCGGGCGTGATGAGCGCGCCGTTATTGCAGGAAATGTGCAGGATGTTATCCCCATCCCCCTCAACCTCCCAACGCAGGCGGTATGTGCCTTCCGGCAGGTTCAGCCCGGTTTCGCCATCGTTGACCAGCCCGTACGCATCCCCCTGTTCCAGGCTGAACGTGTACCGCCCGTCTTCAAAGCGCATGTTGGTATAGATCATGTCCTCAAAGACGCGCTGCCTGTCCAGAATGCCGGTGGCAAAGGCGGCTGCCACAAGCAGCATCGCCGCCACCACAGGCCCCCATATTGCAAACGCCGAACGCTTATTCACTGCAATTCTCCTCTCTTGCGCAACACAGCGCCCCGCCTGGCAAGCACGCCATTGGCGCGCGTCCCCCACAGGCCCAGTAGCGTGAGCAGCGACAGCACATCGAATATCCGCCAGAACGCCTTGCCCTCAAACCAGATGTGCAGCGTGCCGCTTGTGCCCGCACTCAGGCTAACCGTCAGGCGGTTGTTTTCGCCCAGGCCGACAGGAACCGGTTCCCCGTCCACAGTTGCCGCGTATCCGTCAAACCCAAAGAGCGGGAAGGAGAGCGTCGCATCCGTGCCGGCCTCCACCTGGGCGGTGACCGACGTCTCGCGCTTTTGATATTGCGTCACCGTCGCCTCTCCCTCGATGTGCACGCTGTGATCCACCGGCCACTCGATCAGCGTATCCGGGAGCAGGTATTCCATCTGATATAGATCGGGATGGCCGCCCTCGCCGAATGCGATGTAGTCGCTTCGGCGCGCCTCATTGCTGAGCGTGGGCAGCGCCGCCAGGCCGGCTGCGCACAGCAGGGCAAAGGCCGCAATATCGGCATGTCTGCCCAGCAGACGCAATGCACCGTAGCCGCCCGCCAAGGCAAAAAACAGCGTCGTGAGCATCAGCAGCCGCCACGGGAACTGGATGTAGGCGATTGCGCCATCGGTGAGAATGTTGGCCTTTTCCCAAGGAAAGATCGTCGTAGACGCCAGCGCAAATCCCACGCCGCCCAGCAGGAGGAGGGCTGCAAGCCCCTCTGTGCTGCCCCGCTTTTCACAAAGCACGATCGCATACAGCGCCATGGCCGCACAGATGATCAAAGGCAGCCCGATCTCCACGGAGAAATACAGAATGTGCGAATTCTTGGGCCAGGGGTTGAGCGTCCCTTCGCCCAGCACAAAGAGCTGCGCGGGCTCGAGCGCCGATCTGACCACATCCGCCTTGAGCGACGAAGCGTTGACCCCTTGCGCGCTATACATGAGAAACGGCGCGAGCTGGAAGGCGCACAGCAGCACCGTGCTCAGCGCCGCCTTGCCAATCGCTGCAAGCCGCCCCTCCCGCACGATGCGGCGGATATACACCAGGCAGAACACAACGGCAATGATCGCGCACAGCACCGTGGAGATCAAGTGGCACAGGAACACCGAAGCCGCGCCAAACGTGAGCACGCGCCAGCGCCGCTTATCCCCCAGCACGACCTCCCAAAGGCCCAGCACAAACAGGGGCATAAACGCCATGGCGGTCATCTCGCCCACAGCCGTGCGCGTAAACACGTTGGAGATGCGGTAATCCGCCAGCAGATACAGAATGCTGGCAAATACGCCCGCCCAGCGGTTACCAAAGATGCGCTTGGCACAGACATACATGCACGCCGCCGTGACGATATTCACCGCGACATAATACACATTCATCACATAGGTCTGCGACGCGCCGCCCATGCGCATCAGCGCCAGCGGATAGAGGAACACATCGGGATAGAACACCGACGTGATTGCGCCATAGCCATTATAGCTGTATCCGCCCAGGCGCACAGGGAAATCCCCCATCTCCAGGCCGCTGACGATGTTCTCGATCCGGGCCAGATGGAAATAGACGTCATGCGTCAGGTTCAGCGTCTCCTTGAACGCAGGGCTGCTGACCACCAGCACCGCCAGGCCGACGAGAACGAGATCGGCCGCACCGCGCCGGGTCATCCGTCCATAGGCATACAGCAGCCACAGGACGCTGAATCCCGCGGCGGCAAACAGCAGCGTAAAGGCGTTGTCCTTGTAATACGGGCTGTACATGCGCAGCGAGAGCAGCTCCATGTACGTGCCGGAGCAGAACTCTACATTGATTTGCAGGTTCTTGACGGCTTCCACCACCGTAAACTCAAACTCGCCTTCCCACTCGCCCTGAGGCAGCTCGACAACCTGCGGGTCCATCAGCGCGCCATTGGTGGAATCGAGGTGAATCCGATTGGCGCCATCCGCATCCATGCGCCACTGCAGGCGGTATGTGCCCCTGGGCAGCTCATAATGCGGGCCGATGCAGGGCAGAATGCCATAGCTGTCCCCTTCTTCGAGGCTGAGGCGGCGGTCGTCGTCTTCAAACACCATGTCGGTGTGCGCTATATCCACAAAAACACGCTGCTTATCCAGCAAACCCGTGGCAAACCCCAGCACCACCACCAAAGCGGCCAGCAGCACCGGCCCCCAGGTGACCAGCATCGATCTCTTCTTCAAAGTCGTTCTCCTTCATCTCGCCTTGCGTACTCACTTCAAAAAGGCCCTGCTCCTGCGCACAGGGCCCCAGCCATCTCAATAGGCTTTGGCAAAATAGATCACCTTGTGCGCCGGCTTGCCGCAGCACACACAAGTATCGCCGATGGGTGTCTGATCAAACGGCATGCAGCGGGACGTCGCGCTGAAACGCTCCTTGATCGTGTCTTCGCAGGCCTGTTCGCCGCACCACATCGCCCGGGCATAGCCGCCATTCACCTGGCGCTCAAGCTCCTCCATGTTGTGCACGTCGGCCGTATGCGCATCGCGGAATGCGCGCGCGGTTTCAAACAGGTTGTGCTGGATCTCATCCAGCATCGCGATGATCTTCTCCGGCAGGCCTTCCATCTCCAGCGGCGCCTTTTCAAACGTATCGCGCCGCACGCTCATGACCTTGCCCTCGGCCAGATCCCGCGGGCCCACTTCCACGCGCACCGGCACACCCTTGAGCTCCCACTCGTTGAACTTCCAGCCCGGGGTCACGTTGTCGCGGTCGTCAAACTCCACGCGCAGCCCGGCTTCCCGCAGCGCATCCGCCACGGCCTTCGCGCCTTCCAGCACGCCTTCCTTGTGCGCGGCGACCGGCACCACCACCACCTGAACCGGCGCGATCTTCGGCGGCAGCTTCAGGCCGCGCTCGTCGCCGTGCGTCATGATGATCGCGCCGATCAGCCGCGTGCTGGTGCCCCAGCTCGTCTCGTGGGCATACTTCTGCGTGCCATCCTTGTCGAGGAACTTGATCTCAAACGGCTCGGAGAAGTTCGTGCCAAAGTTGTGGCTCGTGCCGCTTTGCAGCGCCTTGCCATCCTGCATCATCGCCTCGACCGAGTACGTGGCGCGCGCGCCGGCAAACTTCTCCTTGTCGCTCTTGAGGCCGCAGTACACCGGAATCGCCAGCACATTCTCGCAGAAATCGCGGTAGATTTCCAGCATCTGCATGGTCTCCTGCTGGGCCTCTTCCGCCGTCGCGTGGATGGTGTGGCCCTCCTGCCACAGGAACTCCGCCGTGCGCAGGAAGGGGCGGGTCGTCTTCTCCCAGCGCATGACCGAGCACCACTGGTTGTACTTGAGCGGCAGGTCGCGCCAGCTCTGCACCCACTTGGCGTACATCGTGCAGAAGATCGTCTCGCTCGTGGGGCGGATCGCCAGGCGCTCGGCCAGCGGCTCGGTGCCGCCCTGGGTGACCCACGCCACTTCCGGCGCAAAGCCCTCCACGTGATCGGCCTCCTTGAGCAGCAGGCTCTCGGGAATGAGCATCGGCATGGACACGTTCTTGTGCCCCGTGCGCTTAAACTGGGCATCCATCTGCTGCTGGATCAGCTCCCAGATGCCATAGCCGTACGGCTTGATCGCCATGCAGCCACGCACGGGCGTGTAATCCATCAGGTCCGCCAGGCGCACCACGTCGGTGTACCACTGGGAAAAGTCTTCGCTGCGGGGCGTGATGTGCTGAACAAACTCCTGCTGATTCTTCTTTGCCATTTTGCTTTCCTCTTCCTGCGCATCTGCGCGCTGTCTTCCTGCCTGGCCGGTAGGGGCTCCGGCCTGCATGCAATGTGCCACACACACAAAAACGCTCCGCCCCATCACTGGGACGAAGCGGATTGCTTCGCGGTACCACCCGGTTTGGCATGGTCGCCCATGCCCTGCTCTTGCCCTTAACGCGGGGAAACGGCGGCGTTCTTAGCGCTGCAGCTGCTGGGGGCCGGTGCCAAGGGCCTCCTTCCTGCGCGGCCTTTCAGCCTGCGAACCGCGCTCTCTTGAGGCGGACAGCCCTGCATTCCCCGTCATCGCCGGGTATTACGGTCATTATAATCAATTTTCCGTGTTCTGTCAAGCCTGTATTCCCCGCCGGCATGCACAAAAAATCCCTGTATTTTCCTTCAAACGCGACGCCCTCATGCGCCCAGCATTCTGGAAAGCTCGCACACCGCCTGCGCCTCATCCGGCCCTTCGGCCAGGATGGTCACAGCCTGCCCGTCGCACAGCTCTGCGGAGAGCACACCCATCAGCGACTTGGCGTTCACCGTGATGTTTCCCTTGCGCAGCAGCACCCGCGACTGGTAGCCGCTCATGCGCGTGGCGATATCAGCCGCCTGCCGGGCCATCATCACGCGCGGAATCGAGGTTTTGATCGTCAGTTCCATAGGGTTGCCCCTTTCCCGGGCCGGACACCCGTTCCTCTTTTGGTGCGGTTTGCCTCTGTTCATCAAGCTGCGTGGCCATCTGCTCCAGCTTGCGCAGGCGGTGATTCACGCCGCTCTTGCCCACCGGCGGATCGCACAGCCTGCCCAGCTCCTCCAGCGACATCTCGGGATGGCTCAGCCGCAGCCGCGCAATTTCCAGCAATGCCGGCGGCAGGCTCTGCTCCCCATACGCCGCAACCAGCCGCCCGATGGCCTCCACCTGGCGCGAAGCCGCCGCCACCGCGCGCTGCACATTGGCGCTGTCGCAGTTGACGGCGCGGTTGGCGTGGTTGCGCAGCCCCTTGCGGATGTACGCATCCTCCATGGCAAAGCGCGCGCTCTGCGCCCCCAGCAGGCTGAGCATGTCGGTGATCTCGCTCTGCCCCTTGAGGTAGAGCACCGTCATCTGCCTGCGCCTGGCCAGGTGCGCATGCAGGGAAAAGCGCCCGATGAGCTTTTGCAGCGCCAGGGCGAAGGCCTCATCCCCCAGCACATACTCCAGATGATACTCCTTCTCCGGGTCCGTGACCGAGCCGCACGCCAGAAACACCCCGCGCAAAAAGGAGATACGGCAGCACCGGCGCACCGTGATATCCCGCGGGACGCCGCGCCGCTGCAGCACGCCAATGCCGCAGCCCTCCAGCACGAAGGAGGCATCGCCGCCCACGATTTCCACGCGGTAGGTGCTTCGCCCGCCCAGGCGCGCACGCCGGAGCGTGACCAGCTCGGGCTGAATTTCAAACACATCCTGCAGCAGGCGGAAGGCGCGCCTGGCCACGGCGATGTTTTCCGTCTCGATGGACAGACGCCTCTCCCCGCCGCCGCGCAGGATGACCGAGCCTGCCGCCGATACAATGCCGCTGAGCTCCGCCAGGCGGCAGCACACGCTCTCCGGCTCAAAGCGGCAGAGCTCCTCCTTGGTCAGCGACGAGTAGGACATGGCGTCATTCCTCCGGGATCGCCGGTCAATCCCTGCGGCGGTTGGCCGAGGCGATCAGGATCAGCCGAAGCAGCTGCAACAGGGCTTGCAGCGCAGCGGCGACATAGGTCAGTGCGGCGGCAGAGAGCACGGCCTTCACGCCGCGCACCTCGTTTTCAGGCAGGTAGCCCGAGGAAAGCACCGCCACCGCGCGGCTCGATGCGTTGAACTCCACCGGAAGCGTGACCAGGTAGAAGAGCACCGCCAGCGCAAAGCACAGAATGCCCAGCTGCACCAGCGGCTGCCAGGAGAAGATCAATCCGAGCATAAACAGCGGAACAGCCGCGCCCGAGCCGATATTGGCCACCGGCACCAGCGTGGCGCGAATGCGCATGGGCGCATAGTCCTGCGCATCCTGAATGGCGTGCCCCGCCTCGTGCGCCGCCACGCCGAGCGCCGCAATGGAGCGGGAGCCGTAGACCTCGCTGGACAGGCGCAGCACGCCGTCGCGCGGGTCATAGTGATCGGTGAGCTTGCCCGCCACCGGCTCGATGCGCACATCGCCCGCGCCGTTGGCGTCGAGGATCTGCCGGGCGATCTGCGCGCCCGTCAGCCCGGTAGAAGACATCTGCTGCTGCCACTTGCTGAACGTGGAGCTCACCCGAACCTGGGCATAGATCGCCAGCAGCAGGCCCGGAATCAGCAGCCAGTAGGTGGGATCATACCAGAAGAACATCGTGCACAACCTCCATCATGACGCGGTCTGCACCGGCTTGCGGCGCAGCCACACAAATTACTTCCAGCCTCTAGGATACAGGGATTTACCCCTGCGCGCAATGGGTAGCGCACCAAAACCCGCGAAAGGCGGACAAGTTGTCCGTTTTGGCGTGTCGAAAAAGTCCGCCTGCGGCGTCCTTTTTCGAAGTTTGCGCCGTTTTCCTGCCCGGGATCACTCGACCTTGTCCACGAAAAGCAGGTCAAAGCGCGGCACCATCACCGGCGCGCCGCTGGCGTCCTGCTCCTCATACACGCCCGCAACGCTGACCACCACGGTCATCATGTCGCCCACCTTGACGCCCATGTCCGAATCCGCAACGATCACCACCGGGTTGAACCACACGCCGTCCGACCCTTTGTTAAACTGCATCCGCACGTAATACGTGCTGCCGCTCTGGCTGATCTCGGACACCGGCCCATACAGGCTCATGACCGCGCCGCGGTTTTCCTCCCGGTCCTCCTGTAAAATCTTGTAGGAGATCTTCTGCGCCGAATCGCGTATCCGCTGGCGCTCCTGCTCGTCGGTGATCTCGCGCACGATGGTGAACTGCACCCGGCGCTGGTCATAGCCGTCCTTGTCGAGAATGAGCGTGTAATTGTAGGTGCCTTCCTCTTCGGTGGTCAGCTCAAAGGAGAAGCTGCCGTCGTTGCCCGAGCGCTTCTTGGTCACGCCAAAGGGGGTCACCAGCTGCATCTGCACGCCCGCAAGCGTCGTGCCCGAGAGCTTCACCGTGTCGCTTGAAACCACCTGGTGCTCCACAATGCCCGAAACCGGCAGTGTTTTGGCGCTGTAAGTCAGCGTTCCGGTCGCGCTCGCGCTGTGCATGCCCTTTATGCTGGCCGTCAGGGTGATGACGTAGGTGCCCTCCTGCTCCAGCGGAACGAGCAGCGAAAAGCTGCCGCTCTGCCCGGCCTCGCCCACCGAGAGCGTCTGCATCTGCCCGGAGGCATCCGGCGCCTCGGCCAGAAGCGTGGCGCCGGCCGTCGTGGTGCCGGTGATGGTCACATCGGCTGTGTTCGTCTCCGTGGGGATCTGCGCCGTGAGCTTGACGGTGCCCATGGGCCGCGCCAGCTTCTTTGTGATGGTCACGTCGGAAAGCCGCGCCCGAAACGCGCTCAGATCCCGGTTGCCAAAGCGGCCCTCGTTAATCTGCCAGTCGAGCATCACATACATGCCGTTGCGCACGGTGATGTAGCGCAGGCCGCGGCCGATCGTCTCGTCGGCATAGGTGCGGGTATAGTGGACGTAGAGCCAGTATACGCCGTTTTCCTTCTGCCATTCCACATCCTGCGCGCGCAGGCCGGTGGTCTCCCACAGGCTGTCGCTTTCCACGCGCCAGCGCAGCGTGCTGCGCTGGTCGTCGGTGACTTCCTCAATGTCAAAAATCTCCGCGCTCAGCTCGTCGCTGGCAATGAGCACAGACATGCTCTGGGAAAAATCGGCATTATAGGCCCGGCTGAGGATGTGCTGCTGCTCCATCTGCTCCCGCAGCGCCTCGGGGTCAAGGCCCGCATCCGTGAGCAGCGGCGCATAGACGCCGCAAAGCTGGGGCGATACGACCAGCCAGCTCTCCGGGTAGTCAAACGCCACATACCCCTCGTCCATGGTGAGGGTTTGCGCGCAAAGCGCGGCGGGAGAAAGCAGCAAAACAGCCAGGGCAAAGATCAATATGATGCGTTTCATCGTGTTGTTTCCTGTTTGGGGTCGTCTGCGCGGCGCCGGGCCGCTCACAAGATGTGCACCAGCATGTTGCCGCCCTCGTCGGTTTCCAGCGACAGCAGGCGCTCGCGCTCCAGCGCGCGCAGCACGTCGGAAAAGCGGCGCAGGCCGATCTGGCGCTCGGTGAAATCGGGATAATCCGCCTGAACCGCGGATTTGAGGATCGAGGGATTGACGCGGTCAAACCCATCTTCCTTATACTCGGAGAGAATCCGCGCGAATATGCGCACGTAATTCTCCCGCGTGATCTGCTCGCCCGCCTGCGCGTGCGGCTGATTGAGGCTGACGATCAGGTTATACTTGTCGCTCTCCACGCTGAACGCGCCAAACTGCTGCGACAGCCGCGTCAGCAGCTTGCCAAACGTGGAAAAGCCCACGCTCTTCTCCGAAAAATTGGGCCGCAGGCGCAGCAGCACGCCTTTGGCTTCGGAAGCGAGCATCTCGCCGCCGTCGCTTTCGCGCAGGATGGTGACAATCAGGTCGTTGACATCCTCCAGGGTGAGGGCCTCGCTCACGGCGCTCTGCACGCGCTCTTTGCCGCTGGCCACGCTCTCCAGAAACTGGAACTCGCTGCACGCGCTCATGAACACGGAAGAGGCCGCCTCGCTGCGGGAGATGCCCAGCACAAACTTGCCCATGCTCTTGAGCTTGCCCACAAGCGGCACATAGTCGCTGTCGCCGGAGACGATGCAGAAGCTATCGATCAGCTCATTTTTATAGGCCACATCCAGCGCGTCGATGACCAGCTGGATATCCATGCTGTTTTTCTGGTTGCGGCCAAAGCGCAGCGAAGGCACGACGGCAAATGTGTTAGACAGCAGCGTCTCCTTGAGATCGGAGAAGCTGTCCGTGTAGCCATACACCTTGCCGATGAGGATGTCGCCGCGGATCTTGACCCGCTCGATCACATCCATCAGCATGCTCTTTTTGCCGCCGCAGTTTTCAAGATCCACAAACAGCGCAAAGTGCGACGCCATGCTCTCACCCTTTCCGCGCTCACAGCGTGCCGTTGACAAAGTCATCCATATTATAAGACAGCTTCAAGATCCGCTCCGTGATGCGCTCGGCCTCATCGCCCTGCGCGAGCACCGGGCGGTAATCGGTGCCATCATCAAGCTCCGTGAGGCGGATGGGCACGATGGTCAGTTCGGGCGCGTCGGCGTGGTCCTCGTAGACGGTGAACGTGAGCCGGGCGACGTAGGCATCGCGGTCATCGGGATCGACGTTGCCGCCGAAGACGAGGTTGCCCAGCGAGTAGAGGATATAGCTGTCCTCATAGTCCTCGATGCCCTGCACGATGTGCGGGTGATGCCCCACCACGATATCCGCGCCTGCGCGCAGCGCCGCGCGGCCGATGTTGCGCTGCTCGGCGGTAAAGTCATCCCGGTATTCGCTGCCCCAGTGGAAGGAGGCGATCACGATCTGGCAGCCGGCATCCCGCAGCGTCTGCACGTCGTTGCTGATGTCCTTCTTGCCGTCGGAATACGGGAAGCAGTAGCCCGTCATGCCGACTTTGACGCCGTCCTTTTCAAAGATGCCCAGCGTCCCGTTGCCCGAAACGACCAGACCGGCGGTCTGCAAATTGGCGACGGTGTCCTCCCGCCCGGCGGTGCCATAGTCCAGCGTGTGGTTG
>DVJV01000159.1 GCA_018716525.1 Candidatus Ventricola gallistercoris | reverse complement strand
CTTTGACACGCTGAAACCACCGACACTTTCATGACGGTGGTTTGATGGTGCACCTTCAGGGGCTCGAACCCTGGGCACCCTGATTAAGAGTCAGGTGCTCTACCAACTGAGCTAAAGGTGCGTGTCGAATGCGTTTCGCTTTCAACGGTGGACATTATAGCACGGTTAAAGACAGAATGCAACCCCTTTTTTCATTTTTTTGAAAAAATTGTCGCAACGCGATTGAAATGAAGAAAATGCGCCAATGTCAGGCGCTCCGGCAGCGGATGCAGCCGGGAAAGGGGAGGAAAAACGCCTTTGCGTGCGGGCTTTGGCCGATCCTGCCTTGCGCCTTGCCTGGCTTTGTGCTACAATAATCAATCATCCCCTGATTTTGCCGCGCCGCCGGCGCGCTTTGGATATGAAGGAGGTTCCGACATGGAACAGACGAATCAGAACGCTACTGTGGAAAGAAAAAAGCGTATTCTCTCAGGCATTCAGCCTTCCGGCACGCCGACGCTGGGCAATTATATCGGCGCTATGCGCAACTGGAAGCTGCTGGAAGATCAGTATGACTGCCTGTATATGATCGCGGATCTTCATGCCATCACGGTTCGCCAGGAGCCTGCCAAGCTGCGCGCACAATCCATGCAGATGCTGTCGCTGCTGCTGGCCATCGGCCTTGATCCGGAGAAAAACGTGCTGTTTTTCCAGAGCCATGTGCATCAGCATGCGGAAATGGGCTGGCTGCTCAATTGCTTTACGTACATGGGCGAGATGAGCCGCATGACCCAGTTTAAGGATAAGAGCGCTAAACACGCGGAGAACATCAACTGCGGCCTTTTCACCTATCCGGTGCTGATGGCGGGCGATATCCTGCTGTACCAGGCCAATCTCGTGCCCGTCGGTGCGGACCAGACGCAGCACCTGGAAATCTGCCGCGACATCGCTACGCGGTTTAATGCGCTGTACAGCGGCGTGTTCACCATCCCTGAGGGCTATTCGCCCAAGGTGGGTGGCCGCGTGCTGAGCTTGCAGGACCCCCGCAAGAAGATGTCCAAGTCTGATCCTGAGGACTGCTTTATCAGCATTCTGGATACGCCGGATGTCGTGCGCCGCAAATATCGCCGTGCCGTTACGGATTCTGAAGCGGAGATTCGCTTTGATCCCGAGAATAAGCCGGGCGTGTCGAACCTGCTGTCCATCCTCTGTGCACTTACGGGGGAGCAGATGGAGACGCTGACGGCGTCCTTTGAGGGAAAGGGATATGGCGCACTCAAGGACGCCGTGACAGAGGCGACGGTGCAGACGCTTACGCCCATTCAGGAGCGCTTTAACCAGTACATGGCCGATAAGGCGTACCTGGAGAGCGTTTACCGTCAGGGTGCTGAGCGGGCCGGACGCATTGCCGAGCGCACGCTTTCCAAGGCGATGCGCAAGATCGGGTTCGTTGCCAAATGACCGCACTCCCGCGGGCAGATGCCCGCGGGAATTTTTGCGCGATGCCCCTTTACAATACCATATTTGGTGGTATAATGTCCATACGGATACAAGATACGGGAGGTCTTGCTCATGTGTAGCGTACATGTTTCTGGCGGCACTTGCCCGCAAAACGAGATTGATGCCTATATTGCCCGAGGCGAGCAGCTCTATGGCCGCGAGCCGGATAGCATTGACATTCGTTTGGATGGCGAATATGTGGAGCTGGCGTATCACTATCAGAACCAGCCATTCCATCGCATTCGCCGGATCACTGGCTATCTGGTGGGCACGCTTGACCGGTTTAACAATGCCAAGCGCGCCGAAGAGCGCGATCGCGTCAAGCACGGCATCGGTTTGCAGTGACGGATGTGCTATGCGGCAAAGGAAACGCGTCCGGGCGGCATAGCCTGCTTACGCTGTTTGAAAAAATCCACTTGCAGGTCACTCCTGAAGGTGGATTTTTTGCATTGTATGCGCAAGGCATTTTGCACAGCAAAAAACGGAAGCGCATTATGCATTTGGCATCACGCGAATATGCAGAAATCTGAGGGAATATTTATAAAGCTGCATAAACCGCGCAATTCGGGATGGAAATTGACGGGGGAAAATGATAAAATAGCATTGCTCACAGGTAAAGAAAACGGGATTTCCGTGGGTTTTCGTTTCCAAGAGGGGGGAAATACGTGCAAATGCAGAATTCAGCCATCACATCCAGAACGCTGCTTGCGGTATTGACGGTTCTTGTGTTGATTGCAGCCTTCACAGTGGCCTTTCAAGCGCAGAATTTGTATCACGCCATCGAAGAGCGCACCATGACGTATGTGACGGATGTCACGCGCCAGCTTGCCGACGATGTGAACGCCCGCATTGGAAAAGTGACATCCGACCTCACGTCACTGGCTGACAGCTTGCTACGCATTGACCCGATGTGTGCAGCGGATGTGGATGAATTTTTGAATCGAAAGGCCGAGATGCTGGGCTTTGCCTCACTGGCTGTCATCTCGCAGGATGGTTTCGTGTACCAGACGGGCGATCGTGTCCAGAATCCGCTGGAGCTTTCCGGCGTGCAGGCCTCTTTTGCGGGAGAAACCGGCGTTTCTTTCCTGGATGGGCAGGATATTCTCTATTCCGTGCCCATCTGGATGAATGGGAACGTTGTCGGCGTGATGGGCGGCGTGCGCAGCAAGGCCAACATGCAAAAGATCATCACCACAGAGTGCTTTTCCGGGGAAAGCCTGACGTGCATCATCGACCAGACGGGCAATGTGGTCATTTCGCCAACGGATATCGACCCGTTTATGCAGCTTGACAGCATCTTCACCGATGAGCCGGATAGCGATGTTTCCGACGCTATTCGCGAGATGGAGGCCAACATGCGCGAGGGCATAGGGGGCATATTCCAGTTTCGCTCGGCGCAGGGAAAAGAGCTGATCCTTTCCTATGATCCGCTTGAAAGTTTTTCCTGGGTGCTGCTGACGCTGGTGTCCAGCGACGTGATTGCTTCCCGCGTGAATGGCTACATGGTTCGCATGTTTGTGACCATCGGTTCAACCGTGGTGCTGATGGTGATCATCCTGCTGGTGCTCTACAGGAGCCAGCGCCAGCATTACAGGCAGATGGAGCAGGCCGCGTTTGTGGATAACATCACCGGCGGCATGACCAATGTGGCATTCAGGCTCAGGTGCGAGCAGCTGCTGCCCAAAGCGCCCGCAGGCACATACAGCATTGTGCTGCTCAACATCAAGAATTTTAAGCTGCTCAACGATTACTTTGGCAGTGGCCACGGCGATGCGGTGCTCGCCTGCGTGATGAGCGCGATCAATGAGGGGCTCAGCGACGACGCCTTTGCAGCCAGGGCGGATGCAGACAGCTTTTTCCTGTGCCTGAAGGCGGGCAACCGCCAGCAGGTAGAGGAGCAGGTGGCGGCGCTCAAAGCGCACATTCTGGAGGAAATCGGAAAGCTGAGCTGGCACCGCAATGCGCCATATGCCTTTGTGCTGCAGCCCGGCGCCTATGTGGTGGAAAACCCGGCTTTGGAGGTCACCATCATGCAGGACAGGGCGTATACCGCCTGCCGCAGCCGCACGTCCTATGAGGATGGGGTCTGCAAGTTCTACGACGCATCCATGATGGCCCGGATGCGCCGGGAAGAGGAGCTCAATACGCTGTTTGACGCTGCCATTTCCGGGCACGAGTTTGTC
>DVJV01000158.1 GCA_018716525.1 Candidatus Ventricola gallistercoris | reverse complement strand
CAGGCACGTTTGAGGGGCGTGTGTTGTATGACGTATGGGTTCAAGTCCCATCTACCGCACCAGACCTACATAGACCGAGCCTGTTTTGAAAGACAGGTTCGGTTTTTTGAATTGCTGCATTTTGCAAAGCGGAATGCTGGAGGAAAACCCTATCGGAACCACGGGGAGGAAGAATGGAATGCCAACAATCCACTTGCCGTTCAGGGCGGCCGATCCTTTTATCATGCGTGCCAGCGACAGGCGCTATTACCTGTACTCCACCAATGAGGATGGCGGCGGTTTTCCCGTTCATGTTTCAAAAAACCTGATCGATTGGGAATCGTGCGGGCTTGTGCTGAGCGAAAAGAGCGCACGCTGGGGCGTGAGCCGTTTCTGGGCGCCGGAATGCTATAAAGTCCGAGGAAAGTACTACCTGTTTTACAGCGCAGACTGGAAGGATAACCCGACGGGCACGCTGGAGAACTTCCGCATTGGTGTGGCCGTGGCGGACGCGCCAGCCGGGCCGTTTGAAGATATCTCAGACAGACCGGTATTCGATCCCGGTTATCCTGTGATTGATGCGGATGTGTATGAGGAAGACGGGCGGTATTATCTGTACTATTCCCGATGCAGTTACCAGCATGACGTGGGTGGCCTGGAAGAAAGCTGGATCTATGGTGTCGAGCTCAAACCGGATTTTTCCGGCATAATCGGCGAACCGGTGCTGCTCTTGCGCCCCGAGCAGGAGTGGGAAGGGCGTTCGGCTGCGCAGACGGGCAGAAGGTGGAATGAGGGCTCCTATCTCATGCGCCATGGGGGAAAGTACATCATGACCTATTCTGCCAATTTCTACGCCGGAGCGGATTATGCCGTGGGCTACGCGACGGCTGATCATCCGCTCGGCCCCTATGTCAAAGCGGCAGAAAACCCCATCCTCGAGCGCAGCGCACAAATCACGGGGCCGGGGCACAGCTGCATGTTTCATGCGACGGATGGGCAGCTGATGATCTGCTACCATGGTTACACCGGAAAATCCGGAAAGAACCGCGTGGGCTTCATTTCCCCTGCGCACATCACAGAGGATGGCAGGCTGGTCATCGACAAAGACTGATGTACCATCCGGGAGGATCGTGAAGGCTGTCTGCTCGGGAAATGAGGAGGATGGAATCGTGCACTTTTGCCACAGTAGGCTGTAAAACGGCTTGAAGTGTGGCGTGGGAATGCTGTTGGCAGTGCGGTACCGCAGTTGTGGACTATGGAGGAAAGTGTGGATAACGTCCCCTGCTTGAGCGCCTGAGCATCGTCCGGACTGCTTGGAAAAATGGTGTTTCCGCCTTGAACACAAAGGCGGAAGCGCCTTTTGTTTTTGGCAAATCAGGCGCATCTGGAGTCCATTGTAAAACAGAAAAGCGGGCGGGAAGCTGGGGCCCCAACGCCTTTTGGGAAAACCTAAAAAGATGAAAATTCGCTTTGCATTTGCGAAATTGCACCTTGCATATTCTGCCAAACTCGGGTATGCTCAGGGTAACAAAAGGGCGTGCGTTTGGCCAATCAACAAACAGCAGGAGGATGGAATGCAATGGCACTGATGCACTCGGAATACAAGGCCCGGCTGGCGCACTGGCAGCGGGTTTTGGCGGCGGATTTTTATCATCCTTTGGGAGAAATCTGCTTTGAGGGCTTTACGACCATGGAACATCTGAGGCCGGAAGAGGCCGCGCGGGGGATGTTTCATCCGGTGGAAGAAGGGACACAGTGGGGGCATACGTGGGAGTATCTGTGGTTGCGCTCCCAGGTTACGCTGCCAGAGGAGGCAAAGGGGCAGACAATCGTGATGTCGCTTGACATGGGCGGCGAGGCGACGCTCTTTGTAGACGGACGCGCGTTTGGCACACGGCGGGCAGAATGGGTCACTGTCGAGCATCATTACATCTGCGACAACGTGCTGACGCCATGCGCAAAGCCTGGAGAGCGCTTTGATCTTCTCTTTGAGGTTTACGCGGGCCACTATTTTCCCGATGTCGGCGGCTGTGCGACGGGCCCTGTGCTGCCCGGCACGCTTGGCGATCCCCGGAAAGAGGGCGAAAGAACCCGGGTGGGCCACAGCACATTCGGCATTTGGAATGAAGAAGCCTATCAGCTCTGGCTGGATGTATCGACGCTGTCCATGCTGATGGATGAATTGCCGGAGGATTCCCTGCGTGCCGCGAAGATCGCCGACGGATTGGAGGCCTATACCCGCCTGGTTGACTTTGAGCAGCCGCCGCAGGGGAGAAATGCGTGCTACCGCAAGGCCCGGGAGATGCTCCGGCCCCTGATGGCGTGCCACAACGGCTCCACAGCGCCGCGGATGGCGGCCATTGGCAACGCGCATCTGGACTTGGCCTGGCTCTGGCCCATGCAGGAGACGCACAGGAAGACTGCGCGCACGTTTGCGGCGCAGCTCCGCCTGCTTGACCGGTATAAAGACTACCGCTTTATTCAGAGCCAGCCGGCAGCATACGAGATGTGCCGGGAGCATTACCCCGAGCTGTATGCGCGCATCTGTGAGGCCGTGCGGGAAGGCAGGTGGATTGCCGAAGGGGCGATGTACGTTGAGCCGGATACCAATATGCCATCGGGTGAGGCGCTTGTGCGCCAGCTCACGTTTGGCAAGCGATTTTACCGGGAAGCGTTCGGCGTAGACAGCCAGATGCTCTGGCTGCCGGACACATTTGGGTATTCCGCTGCATTGCCGCAGCTTCTGGCAAGCTGCGGGGTCAAGTACCTTGTCACGCAGAAGATATTCTGGAGTTACAACGAGGGAGATCCATTCCCGTACCATTACTTCACGTGGAAGGGCATGGATGGAAGCTGCGTGACCTCGTTTTTGCCGACGAATTATACGTACAGGACGGACCCTAAGGAGCTTTGCGGCGTCTTTCGATCGCGTGTGCAAAAGCGTCATCTGGAGGATTTTCTCATTCCGTTTGGCTATGGCGATGGCGGCGGCGGGCCTTGCAGGGATCATGTTGAATATGCCTTGCGCGAGCGCGACCTGGAGGGAATGCCGCGTGTGGAAATGATGTCGCCCATCGACTTTTTCAAGGAGCTGGAGGAAAAGGGCGGCTCGGTCAACACATGGGACGGCGAGCTGTACTTCAATGCCCATCGCGGCACGTATACCACCCAGGCTGCCATTAAGAAAAACAACCGGAGGAGCGAGCTGGCGCTGCATCACGTGGAGCTGTGGGGAGCGCTTGCGTCCATCGCGGGCAAGGCGTATGACAGGGCGGAGGCCGAACGGCTTTGGAAGGTGCTGCTGCTTCATCAGTTCCACGATATCCTGCCCGGATCGTCGATTGCCCGGGTGTACACCGAGGCCAATGCGGCGCATGAAGCGCTTCAAAAGGATGCAGACGCGCTGTATGCGGCCTCGCGGCGCGCGCTGCTGGAAAGCGAAGAGGGCCTGACCCTGTTCAATGGGTGCGGTTTTGAAAGGGAGGAAGTGGTGGCCCTTCCTAAGGAATTTGATCGCGGTGCGGTGACCGCAGAAGGCGTTCACGTGCCCGTCTGCGGTGGGGAAGCAAGGGTGCGTGTGCCCGCAATGGGTGCGGTTTCGCTGATTCCCGCATCGCTCGAACCGGCCGGTGCCCAGGTGGTGGCCTCCTTGACGCCGCAGGGCGCCCGTCTTTGCAGCGACCGGGTTGAGCTGCTCATCAGCCGGCAGGGACAGGTGCTCTCCTACAAGCTTGACGGACGGGAGATGACATGCGGCAGGCCGATGAATGTGCTGCGCATGTACAAGGATGTGCCCAGAATATTCGATGCGTGGGACATCGACAGCAATTACCGCCAGCAGGAGAGCTGCACGGCGGACGCTGTTTCCTTTGACATCGTAAGGGCGTCGGGCTTGTCGGCGTCCGTTGCCTGGGAGGGTACGATCGGCCACTCATCCATCCGGCAGGTGATCACGCTTCGCGCGGGAACGCCGGTGGTGGAGTTTGACACGACGATCCAGTGGCATGAACTGCACCGGCTGCTTAAGGTCGAATTCCCGGTCGATGTACGGGCGGAAAATGCGATTCATGAAATCCAGTTCGGCTTTGTCGAGCGCCCGGCTCACCGCAGCCGCGGCTATGACCAGCAGCGATTTGAGGTCTGCAACCATCGCTATACCGCCTTGTGTGACAATGGACACGGATGCGCGGTGCTCAACGACTGCAAGTATGGCGTGGGCGTCGAGCAAAACAGCATAGAGCTGACGCTGCTGCGCGCCGCGGCATCGCCGGAAATGGCCAGCGATCAGGGGGAGCATCACTTCCGCTATGGCTTTACGGCCTGGGAAGGGGCTTTTGCCGACGCGCCCGTCGTGTGGCAGGCTGCGGCATTCAACGATGCCATCGCCATGGAGCCGGGAAGGCTCAAGGCGTTCAGCGCGTTTTCAACCGATAGCCCGAATGTGTTGGTCGATACCGTGAAGCCGGCGGATGATGGTAGCGGTGATCTGGTGATTCGCCTGTATGAAAGCAAAAAGACGGATACGGTCTATCACCTGCTTTCTGATTTGCCCATTGAAGCGCTTGTGCCGTGCAACCTGCTTGAAGAAGGCGTGGGCGACGCCGTATCGCCGGAGGCTGCGCTGCATGTCCGTGCGTTTGAGGTCAGCACATACCGGGTGAAATGCAAGGGGCAAAAGGTAGCGGTATAAGGCCAGAGGCGCAGCGGCAAGGCGCGCGATGCCGTGTATTCCGCCCTCATACCATTCACAGGGGATTAAAAAGAAGGTTCGGTCAAGAGGATTGACCGGGCCTTCTTTTTGCCTTGAAAGAGGCGCTTTTCGCTGAACTTATTATTGACTGTGTGGTCTGTTTGTATTATAATAGACCGAACAGTCAATAAAGGAGGCGCAGAATGAAAAAGCAGGAGAAAACCCAGAAGACGAAGGAGCGCATTTTGGCTGCGGCACTTGCGGAATTTGGGAGCAAAAGCTATGACGCGGCGTCGGTCAACAGCATTTGTGAGGCAGGGCAGATTCCAAAGGGGCTTTTGTATCACAACTTTGCGGGCAAGGATGAGCTGTATTTGCAGTGCGTGAAGATGTGCTATGACGAAATGACGTCGATCATGAAGGCGCAATCCTTGGAAATTCGGGATGCCAAAGAAAGCCTGCAACAGGTATTGCTTCTTCGTCAGACGTTTTTTCAAGAGAATCCCGGGTATGCCAACATCTTTTTTAATGCGGTGTTGTATCCGCCCAGGCACCTGCGGCAGGAGCTTGCACAGCTGCGCGCAGCGTTTGACGAGTATGTAAGAGGCTTATACCTTGCCATTTTAGACTGCCTGACTTTGCGGGACGGCATCACAAAAGAAGCGGCGCTTGAATACTTCTTCTTCGCAAGCGAAATGTTCAATGAGTACTTTCAAAGAAAGGCGGAGGAAAGCGGAAGCTACCGGGAACTGATAGAGGATCACGAAGGCAGGTTGTCGACGCTCTTTGATATCATGTTCTACGGGGTTGCAAAGGAAACGGCGCCCAAACAGCCTTAAGGCATGCATCCATCTGCTTTTTCAGCCGAATCCGGCTTTGGATGACGGGCATGTTGGATTCGAGGCATGAAGTCGGCTGAAAGAATGGATGCTGCCGAGCGATGCAATGAGAGGGCCTCTGACACGTGGTGCATTCTCTAGCGGTTTGGGAGCGCAGGTGACAGGCAGACAGGCTTTTGTACAGACT
>DVJV01000157.1 GCA_018716525.1 Candidatus Ventricola gallistercoris | reverse complement strand
GATTCGGAAGCCTTGCGCAGCAAGGTTTCCTTACACTGTTTCCCGCCCGGGAGGCTCATAGAGCCGAGAGGGAAACAGTGCAAATACTCGGAAAAGGACGCCGCAGGCGGACTTTTTCGACACGCTGCGCCGGAATGCCCGGCTGCTTTTCCCTGCTTTTGTGTGCCCGGGCGCGCCTTGAACGGCGCACAGGCGCTGTGCTATAATGGCAAAACCGGGCAAGGCGCAAGGGCATGCCCGCATTGAGGAAAACAGGAGGCGCAGATGGACGGGCAGATACAGGCGCTGCGCGCGGTGGCCACGCGCGCGGCGCAAAGGGGCCGCCTGGTGATCACCGGGCACGATGAGCCGGATACCGATTCCGTGGCAAGCTGCGTGCTGATGCGTGCGCTGCTTTCGCACTGGGACGTGCAGGCGCAGATCGTGCTGCCCACGTTTGCAGAGGCGCAGGCAAAGCGCGTGATGCAGCGCCTGGGCGTCGATGTCTCGCCGATGTATGCGCAGACGGAAGCGGCGGATCAGCTCGTGCTGGTCGATCACCACAGCGCGCTGCATCCGGGGCATGTGGTCATCTGCGTGGATCACCATCCCACGGCGTGCCGTGTGGAAGGGGAATATGTGCAGATTGCGCCCTGCGGGGCATGCGCTTTTCAGGTGTACCGGCTGATGGAGCGCGCGGGCATGGAGCCGGATGCGGCGCTCAAGCGGCTGGCCGTTGCGGCGCTCTATCTGGATACCGTGGCGCTGCGCAGCGAAAAGATCAGCGCGCAGGAAGCGCAGTGGGCGCGGGAAGGCGCCGCGCACCTGGGCATGGATGTGCAGTGGCTCACGGCGGAAGGCCTGCAGATGGACGACCTGACGCAGCCGCCCGAAGCGCTGGCGATGACCGGCAAAAAGGCATATGATTTTGGCGGCAGGCGGGTGGTCTCCACCTGTGTGCAGACGGATGCCATGACCCCGGCATTGCTTGAGCGGATACTGGCGGTGCTGCGCACTGCGGCGCAGGAAAGCGGTGCGTGCCTGTGGGTGTATCTGGTGCATGACCCGGTGAACCTGCGCTCCGTGCGCTATGACATCACGCCGGACGGGCGCGTGGCCATCACGCGCTATGACACGCTGGTGTCGCGCGGAAAGACGGTGATGCCGCAGGTCGAGCAGAGCCTCAGCCGGGCGGCTGTAAAAGGGGAAGATCAATCTCCGGTGTGAGCAGAAAAGGGGAGTTTTTTTGATGCAGAATCATTCGTGCGGGAGGCGTTCGTGGCAGGCCGCCCTTCCCGCTTTGGCGGCGCTTTTGGCGGTAGTGACCGGCTGCGCCGTCATGCGCATGCAGCAGGTTCCCTCCTCGATCTGGCTGCAAAATGCCGCGGCGCTGCTGGTGGGCGGCCTGGGAACGACGCTCTATCTGTCTGCGCCGGGGCGCCTTAGGGATGGGGGCGTTCGCGTTGTGGCGGCGCTGTGCGTGGCCGTGCTGTGCTGCACATTTGCCGGCCCCGGCATGGAAGGCGTGCACCGCTGGATCCGCCTGGGGCCGGTCTCGCTGAACGCGGCATTCCTTTGCGTGCCCGTCGTGCTGGCCGTTGTGGAGCGGTCTGTTCTAAAGGAGGAAGAGCATGACGGGTGATGTGCAGCAGACCTTGCAGGCGGCGCTCACTTCGCTGCTTGAGGCGCATTCCGAGGCGGAAATGGCGCGCAATGCCCGCGCGCTGAGCGAGCGCTACCGCCTGCGCACGGGCGCGGGTACCCGCCTGCTCACGCGGGAGGATGAGGCGGTGGCCTATGCGGCTTCGCGTATGCCGGCCACGAGCGCGGCAGCCTGCGCGGCGCTGGGGGAAGCGCTGGCGTGCAGCGGCCTGTCGCCCCGCACGCTGCTTGATTGCGGCGCGGGAACGGGCGCGGTGACATTTGCTGCCCATGCGCTGCTCCCGCTGGAGGAGACGCTTTGCCTGGAGCGGGAGGCGGCCATGCGCAGCGTGGGCCAAAGGCTGATGCAGGCGTGCGGCGGCGCGCTGTCGTCTGCCCGCTGGGATGCGTGGGATTTGGCGAAGGGGGAGGCGCTGCCGCAGGCAGAGCTCGTTTGCGAGGGCTACATGCTCGGCGAGCTTTCCCAGGCGCAGCGCGTGCCCGTGGCTGTGCGCCTGTGGGAGGCCGCGCGGCAGATGCTGCTGCTTATTGAGCCCGGCACGCCGCAGGGGGCTGCCAATCTTTCGGCTGTCCGGCGCGAATTGACCGCCCGCGGCGCGTATGTGGCCGCGCCGTGCCCGTCTGGCATGGCGGATTGCCCGCTGGCAGGGGAAAACTGGTGCCACTTTGCCGTGCGGGTGCAGCGCACAAAGCTGCACAAGGCGCTCAAGGGGGGCGACGCGCCGTATGAGGATGAGAAGTTTTGCTATCTGGCGCTGACGCGCACCCCGCCTGCCGCTGCCTGCACCGCGCGCATATTGCGCCACCCGCAGATTGCCCCGGGGCGCATCGCGCTGAGCGTGTGCGAGGCCGGGCACGAAACGCAGCGTGTGGTCACCAAAAAAGACCCGCTTTGGAAGCGGGCCCGAAAGACCAGATGGGGCGACGGGTGGTGAGCGCGCCAGAAAGCGGCGCGCTTACAGCTTTTCAAACAGACCGGCGAGGCGCAGCGCCGGGCGCAGCGCGGAGAACAGAATCGGCGCGGCGATGAATGCGAACACGGCGTTGATCAGGCTGCCGGGCAGCTTGGAGAGCATGCTCAGCGTGACGGCGTCCAGCGTCAGGCCATCCAGCAGCTGGCCGAACACGAACGTCTTGAGCATGTACAGCGCCACATAGGAGAGCGCTCCGAGCACGCTGCCCACGGTGATGCGCACATAGTCGGCGCGGGTGAGCGTGTCCTTGCGGCAGGCGCCCCAGGCGATGAGGCCGGCGACCAGCGCGATGACGCCCTTGTTGATGAAGGTGATGATGCATTCGGCGCCCCAGCCCGCGACGATGTCATACAGCCCGGAGCCCAGCCCCGCGGCCAGGAAGCCCGCGCTGGGCCCGAAGAGCAGGCCGCACAGCACACACAGGGCGTTGGTCATGTGCAGCTGCGTGCCCATGAACGGGATGCGCAGGTAATTGACGACGAAGACGATAGCGGCCATCAGGCCCAGAAAGCAGATGCGGACGGTGTTGTCGCGTCCGCGCGCGGTAGTGGTCATGAAAAACCCTCTTTTCTCTGTGGAGTACCTGCATTATAGCATAGTCTGGCATGGTGTAAAGTGCCAGATTGCCAAAATGTGACCATGCCAGATGGCGGACGCCCTGTCAAAGGGCGTCTTTTGCTTTTGGGCGCATTGTGATACAATAATTGCAGCTTGGCTGGCGGACAGACCGGCGGCGCGGCCGCTTTCAGGAAGGCTGCAAGGCCTTTTGGCGCCGGGGCTGCGCCGCCGCATCACGACAGGAGGAAACAGGCGATGACCTACATTCCCGCTCAGAACCGCTATGAGACCATGTCCTACCGCCGCTGCGGCAAAAGCGGATTGCTGCTGCCGGCAATTTCGCTGGGGCTGTGGCACAACTTTGGCAGCATCACGCCGTTTTCCACCCAGCAGGAGATCCTGCGCACGGCGTTTGACCACGGCATCACGCATTTTGACCTGGCCAACAATTACGGGCCGCCTTATGGCGAGGCGGAGCGCAATTTCGGCATGCACATGGACAGGGATTGGCGGCCGCACCGGGATGAGCTGATCCTCTCCACCAAGGCGGGGTATGACATGTGGAAGGGCCCCTATGGCAACTGGGGCAGTAAAAAGTATCTGATGGCGAGCCTTGACCAGAGCCTCAAGCGGATGCATGTGGAATATGTCGACATCTTCTACCACCACCGCCCCGACCCTGAGACGCCGGTCGAGGAGACGATGGGGGCGCTTGATCAGATTGTGCGCAGCGGCAAGGCGCTGTATGTGGGCATCTCCAACTATGGCCCGCAGCAGGCCGAGGTGGCCATCCGCACGCTCAGGCAGATGGGCACGCCCATGCTGATCCACCAGCCCAATTATTCCATGCTCAACCGCACCGCCGAGCACGGCCTGAGCGATCTGCTGGCCCGGGAAGGCGTGGGCATGATCGCTTTCGGCCCGCTGGCAGGAGGCAGGCTGACGGGCAAGTACCAAAGCGGCATTCCGGCGGACAGCCGCATCGGGCACGATCCGCGTTACCTCAAGCCGGAGGCCCTGACGCCCCAGCTTCACCGCTGCGTGGAGGCGCTCGGACGCATTGCCGCCGCACGCGGCCAGGCGCTGGCCCAGCTCGCCTTGCAGTGGACGCTCAGAGACAGCGTGGTGACCTCCGCGCTCATCGGCGCCAGCCGCAAAGAGCAGATCGTGCAAAACGTCGCCGCGCTGTCGTTCCCGGCGCTGACGGGAGAAGAGCTTGCGGAAATTGACGAGGCGCTCGCGCTTCTTGGCTGACGCCCGGGCGTGTTGAAAGGAGAATGTGCATGATTTCAAAGACCTATCGGGATATGCTTCAGGGCAAGTCGGTCATCCGCGAGTTGAGCGAGTACGCCCAGAATGTGCTCATTGGCGGCGGAGTGCTCCGGCCGGAGGATGTGTTTGACTTCAGCCTGGGCAATCCGTCCGTGCCGGTGCCGGATGCGTTTAACCGCCGCGTTGCCGAGCTCACGCAGACGGGCGATCCCATGCTCGTGCACGGATACAGCCCGAGCCTGGGCATCCCCTCCGTGCGGGAGAAGATCGCCGCATCGCTCAACCGCCGCTTTGGCATGAACTACACCGCGCAGGACATCTTCATGGCCAGCGGCGCGGCCGGAGCGCTCGCCCATGCCTTCCGGCTCGTCACATCGCCGGGCGACGAGATCCTCACATTCGCACCGTATTTCCCCGAATACGGCCCGTATGTCGCGGGCACGGGGGCGCGGTTGCGCGTGGTTCCCGCGCGGACGGAGGATTTCCAGATTCACTTTGAGGCGCTTGAGCAGATGCTCACCCCCAATGTGCAGGCCGTGCTCATCAATTCGCCCAACAACCCCTCCGGCGCGCTCTATTCGCAGGAGACGCTTTCCCGCCTGGCGGCGCTGCTGCTGGAGAAGGAGCAGGCTTTCGGCCATGAAATCTGGCTCATTTCCGACGAGCCGTACCGCGAAATCGTGTTCGACGGCGCGCAGGCCCCGTATGTCGCCCGGTTCTATCCGCGCACGATCACCTGCTATTCCTTCTCTAAGAGCCTGTCCATTCCGGGTGAGCGCATCGGCTATGTGGCGGTCAACCCGCAAAGCGGCGTGTCCGCCTTGCTGGTGAACATGTGCGCGCAGATCTCCCGCGGCATCGGTCACAATTGCCCGTCCTCCATCATTCAGCTGGCCGTGGCGGATACGTGCGACCTGACGGCGGACCTCTCTGTCTACGAGACCAACATGAACCTGCTCTACGACGGCCTCACGCAGCTCGGGTTTGAGGTGATCCGCCCGGGCGGCACATTCTACCTCTTCCCGAAGGCGCTGGAGGAGGATGCCGGCGCATTTTGCAAGAAGGCTATCGAGTATGGCCTCGTGCTTGTGCCCAGCGACACGTTTGGCGTGCCGGGCTATTTCCGCATCGCATTTTGCACCGATACGCAGAAGGTCGTTCGCTCCCTGGATGCGTTTGCCCGCTTCGTGCGGGAGCAGTACCGCCGCTGATCCTGTGCGTTTTTCCCCTGAATGGGATATTGCAAAACAGCACAACATGCACCGCCATCTTCCACACAGAGACGGTGCATTTTTGATGTGATTTTTTGCAGAATTCATAAAATAATTTCTTGAATTTGAACTTTTTTTGTTCTATAATGGATCAGGTGGAGTTTTGTGCGCAGATTTGATAGGCTCTGCGGCTCCGCTGCCCAAAACAGCCGGAAGAACCGACGAAGGGAGGCGATGACAAATGCCCGGTCATGCCGACGACGGCAGGCATGTGACCCTCTCGCTCGACCAGATCGAGCAGCTTTGCCCCGTGGCCAAGGCGCTGTCCTCGCCGGTACGCGTGCGCATGCTCTCGCTGCTGGGCGTGCGTGCCATGAATGTCAACGAGCTGGCGGAGGCGCTTTCCCTGCCCGTGTCCACAGCGGCGCTCAACGTGCGCCAGCTGGAGGCCGTGGGCCTCATTGACACCGAGATCCAGCCCGGCATCCGCGGGGCGATGAAGCTTTGCTCCCGGCGTGTGGAATCGGTCAGCATGAGCCTGGTTCCCCGCGCGCTGGAGGGCTTCAGTGCCCTGACCATACAGCTGCCCATCGGCGGGTATTCGCTGGCCGAGCACATCCGGGCGGAGTGCGGCATGGTGTCCGAACACGCCTGGATCGGCGATGCGAATGCGCCCGCGACGTTTTACCATCAGGATCGCTTCAAGGCGCAGATGATCTGGTTCCGGTCCGGCACGCTGGAATACCGTTTTTCGCTGGGCGATGTGGACGCTGAGCTGGTGGATTTTATCGAGTTTTCCATGGAGATTTCCTCAAACGCGCCCATGTACCGGAAGGACTACAAGAGCGACATTGAGGTTGCCGTCAACGGCTGCCTGCTGGGCACATGGGTCAGCCCGGGCGATTATGGCGGGCGCAGGGGCCGGTTGAACCCGCCGTGGTGGAGCGATACGGCTTCCCAGTTCGGCCTGCTCAAGACCTGGCGCGTGGATGCCTCCGGCAGCAGGCTCGACGGGGAAACGATATCGGGCGTCAGCCTGGCGGACCTGGCGCTTAATGGGCGCGAGTACATCGCGCTGAGCATTGGCGTCAGGGAGGATGCCACCCACGTGGGGGGCTTGAACCTCTTCGGCGAAAAATTTGGCGATTATCCGCAGGGGATCGTCATGCGCGTGGGATACAAGGGATGAAACAAAGACCCCGTCGCTTTTCTGCGACGGGTCCTTTTGTGCTGAAATTGTGATTAGCGGCTTAGCCGTCAGGAAATCAGTCTTTCTTATTCATGCGCATCAGCACTGCGACCAGCAAGCCGAAGATGATGGCAATCAGCAGGAACACCGGCACCCACACCAGCAGCGCGTTGCTGCCGGCATAATCGGTGGGAATGGGGGTGGATACATCTTCCGGCGACGCGGTGGGAATGATCGTGGGCGTTGCCGTTGGTGCAGCCGTGGGCGCCGCGGTCGGCGTTGCCGTGGGCGCCGTGGTCGGGGTGGCCGTAGGCGCTGTGGTCGGCGTTGCCGTTGGTGCAGCCGTGGGCGCCGTGGTCGGGGTGGCTGTGGGTGCTGCAGTCGGGGTAGCCGTGGGCGCTGCGGTCGGCGTTGCCGTAGGCGCTGCGGTCGGGGTGGCCGTAGGCGTTGCGGTCGGGGTGGCCGTGGGCGCTGCGGTCGGCGTTGCCGTAGGCGTTGCGGTCGGGGTGGCCGTAGGCGTTGCGGCCGGGGTGGTGGAAGCCATTTCCGCCGGTGCTGCGGTGACCTCCGGCGCAAGCGTTGTGAGCAGCGCATTCAAGTGCGAGAGCAACAGGGATGCATCCCCGCCGTCATACACGGTCAGAAGCGTGGCATCCGAAAGCGGCGTCAGCGCAAAGGAGGCTGCATCTGCCTGCTGAGAGAACTGCGCGGTCAGCTCGTTGGCAGACAGGCCGAGCGCCTGCAGGCGTGCAAACGCAGCGGCGATGGATTCAAGCGTTGAGCGGTCGAGCGAAGCGCCGGGCATCAGCACGACGGTCTGCACGCCGTCGCCGCTATAGAGCGCAAACCCCTGCGGGGTGTGGGCGGCTTCGGGAACGGGCGTTTCTGCGGCGGGTGTAGCGGTGCTTTTCAAAGCGGAAAGCAGCTCGCTGTAGGAAAGCGGTTCGGTGGAAGCGGCAGGAGTGGCGCTGCCCGCAGACGCATCTTCCTGGCTGCCGGAGAGCAGGCCGGGAATGGCCTCAAGCAGTGCGGTGAGCGCGGCTTCATCTGGCGCCATTCCTGCGGGGATGAAAAGCGCGATGAGCCCGTCCGTATCCAGCATACCCTGCGCAGAAGTGCCGCTTCCTGCGCCGGATGCGAGCACATCCAACAGGAGCTGTGAAAGCGACTCGGGGCTCAGTCCGCAGGCGGGGCTGATCAGCGCCGCCAAAGAACCGTCGGGCAGCACCTGTGCGGAGAGCAGCATATCCGCCCCGCTGCCCGCGTCTGCGAAGGCGGGCGCAACGCCATCGGCGCTGATGCGCGTGGTCTCATGCCCTTGCAGATCATAGAGCACGATGTCGCCGTTTACGTCGATGAGCATGGTGCCGGGCACCGCTTCATACCGGCAGACCACGTTGACATCGACGCGCCCGTTGATCTCCGCGGCATGCAGGCGCACTTCGCGCACCGCACCCGGCTCAGCCTGGCGGGGGAAGGGGATGCGCAGCATCCACGCGCCGCTGTCGCGCACGCGGAGCAGACGCTGCCCGTTGACGCTGACGGTGGCATACAGGTAGAGCGATCTGCTGCTTTGGGGCATGGAGGCGGAGAGCAGCAGCCGGGTGCTGGCTGCGCCCGGGGCGAGAGCCGGAAGACCGCTGAAGGTGTAGGAACCCTGTGAACCGGTGCTGCTGCCGGGGCGGGCTACGGCTGTCGTGATCTCAAAGGAGGAAGGCAGGGCGCGGAACATCCCCTCCGCATCCAGGCCGGAAAGCGGCAGGGCGTCCGTAGAGGCGGTGGTATTGAACGCATCGGAGGCGGAGGTCTCCACCTCGACGGCGCTCAGCTGCCAGTAACAGGGGACGGGCTGTTCGCAAAGGGCCGTCGCAAACAGCATAAAGAGCATGAACAGCATCATGCATGCGATTCTTTTCATCGGTAAAGCGGCTCCTTTCGTACCGGAAGCACTTGTGAATGCCACATCGTTGTGTATGGTTCAGTTATAGCATGTTGCAGGGAAAAAAGCAAGCAATCCCATCAAAAAGGGAATGCGTGCCGCAGGCGCGCACAACGGGCGCGCAAAGGCGTACCGGTCGCGCGCGGGTTTTCACACAAAAACCAATTTGGGGACTAGTCATGCGGGGCGTTTTAAGCTATAATGAAGATAACCAGAAAACGAGAAAGGGAGGGATTGACCGTGATCCAGATCATCTTTGGCAAGAAGGGTTCCGGCAAGACCAAGCGCATTTTGGATATGGCTAATGCATCTGTGAATGAGGCAAAGGGCAACGTCCTGTTCGTGGACGATGACCGCAGGTATACGCTCAGCCTCAAGCCGCAGGTGCGTTTCATTGATGCAAGCGAGTATGCCGTCAAGGGGGTAGAGCCGTTCTATGGCTTCCTGGCCGGCATTCTGGCGGGCAACTACGACATCAGCGTGGTGTACATCGATGCGTTCCTCAAGCTGGTTAACGCCACCGAGGAGCAGCTCATCGCCTTCTTTGCCAAGCTCGAGCGCCTTGTCGAGTCTGCGAACTGCGACATCGTCATCAGCTACAGCGAGGACACTGCGAATGTGCCGGAGTGCATTCGCAAGTATCAGATCTGATCTCCCGAATAAACCGCCGCTTCCTGCTGATGATCGGGAAGCGGCTTTTATGCTTGATGGCGCTTTTGCAGTGGCCAGGATGGAGGATTTATGCAGATGCTTTCTACGCGCGGCGCGGCCGCGGTGACGCCTTCGATGGCGATTTTGCGCGGTCTGGCGCCGGATGGCGGCTTGTACGTCCCGGCGGCGTTTCCGCAGTTTACCCTTCAGGAGATCGCCTCACTGGCCTCCATGCCCTATGTGCAGCGCGCGCACGTCGTGCTCAGCCGCTTTTTGCCGGATTTTTCGGCAAAGGAGCTGAAAGACGCGATCGCAGGCGCATATGGCACTGGGTTTGACTGCGAGGCCGTCGCGCCGCTTGTGCGCGTGGGAACGCGCGCGCACGCGCTGGAGCTGTGGCATGGCCCGACGCTTGCCTTCAAGGATATGGCGCTGCAGCTGCTGCCGCACCTGCTCACGCTCAGCGCGCGCAAAAACGGGGAGGAGCGGGAGATTCTCATTCTCGTGGCGACCAGCGGCGACACCGGAAAGGCCGCGCTGGAGGGCTTTTTGGATGTGCCCGGCACGAGCTGCTGCGTCTTCTACCCCAAGGATGGCGTCAGCCAGGCTCAGCAGATGCAAATGGTCACCACCGGCGGGCGCAATACGCACGTCATCGCCGTGAATGGCAACTTTGATGACGCGCAGAGCGGCGTCAAGCGCATCTTTGCCGACCCGGCGTTTGCGGCAAAGCTCGATGCTGAGGGCAAGGTGCTCTCCTCGGCCAACTCCATCAATTTCGGCCGCCTTGTGCCGCAGGTGGTGTATTACTTCTCCGCTTATGCCGATCTGCTCGCGTCGGGCAGCATTGCGCCCGGAGACGAGGTCAACTTCTGCGTGCCGACGGGCAACTTTGGCGATATCCTCGCGGCGGATTACGCGCGCAAGGCGGGGTTGCCTGTGGGCCGGCTGATCTGCGCCAGCAACGAAAACAACGTGCTGACCGATTTCATCCGCACGGGCGTTTATGACATTGAAAACAGGCCGTTTTACAAGACGAACACCCCGTCGATGGATATCCTGATCTCCTCGAACCTGGAGCGCCTGCTCTTTGACCTGAGCGGGTGCGATGGCGCATACATCGCCAGGCTCATGGGCGATCTGTCGCAGAAGCGGCGCTACGCCATCAGCGCCGAGATGCTTGAGGCGATGCAGGCGCGCTACTGGGCGGGCTATGCCGAACAGCAGGCGGTGTGCGAGGAGATCACGCGCACGTGGCGGGAGGATGGCTACCTGATGGACACCCACACCGCCGTGGCCTCTGCGGTGCTGCGCGCATACCAGGCGCAAAGCGGCGATGCGCGGCCGGGGGTGATCGTTTCCACGGCGAGCCCGTACAAGTTTGGCGCGTCGGTGCTGGGTGCGATTGCGGGCAGCGGGGCGTGCGAGGGATTGGATGATTTTGCCTGCTGCCGGGCGCTCTGCGCGCGCACGGGGGTTCCCGAGCCGGAGCAGATTGCCAAACTGCCGTCTTTGCCGGTGCGCCATAAGGCCGTGTGCGGCAAGGCGGACATGGCACAGGCGGTGCTCGACGCCGTGTGCGGCTGACCTTAACAGGCTGTGCAAAAGAGGGAAAGCCGCAAAGAAACCGGGGAGGCTGCTTCGGCTGCACCGGCGCGGCTTTCAAAACGAAGCATTGCGCCGCATGCTGGCTTCCTGCGGCGCCTATCCGCCGTGGATACGACCATGATCAAAAGGCTGTGACACAATGCAGGCATTATTCGTTCCGGGATGCGCGCTCAGCCGGCACAGGCCCGCATCCATCGATAGAGTGAGCCGATGGATGCTGCGGGAAGGAATCATCGACGGGCTTTTGACCACCTGCTGCAAGGCGTGCCGGGGCTCGGATGAACGCATGACGATGATCGTATGCTGTCCGGGGTGCAGCCACAAGTTTGAGGCGCTCTACCCGAATGCATCCGTCGTTTCCCTTTGGAAAACGCTTTTGAATACGGACTTCCCTTTCCCGGATTACGGTGGGGAAAAGATGTCCATCCACGATTCCTGCCGCGCCCGGCAAAGGGATTCTGCCGAGATGCAGGTATCTGCAAGAGAACTGTGCCGCAAGATGAACATCGCGCTCGTTGAGCCGCTGCACACCCGCGAAGCCACCGTCTGCTGCGGAGGCTCTGCGCCCGATCTTGTTGCCAGGAAAAAGATGGCCCAGGAGAGGGCGAAGGCATTTTCGCAGGAGGATGTCGTCGTCTATTGTACGGGCTGCACCCGCAGCTTCAGCATTACCGGCAAACGCCCAAGGCATCTGCTCGACCTTCTGTTTGGCGAGCCGACGCAGGGGCTTACATTGGAATGAAGAAAGGGCAAACCGGACTTGAACACATCAATTGGGAGGGCTCATCGCCATGATTGTGGATTCTGTTGAAAGGCTTGCGCTCTATGCAGCGTTGCTCCCCTATGCCAAAGAACTCTCCGAGCGCTTTCAAACACGCCAGACAGACGGGCTGCCATTTGAGGTTCGCTTCAAGCAATACGACACCAAGCCGGACGAAAAGCGCAAATTCGAAGTGCACAGAAAGACGATTGATCTGATGATGTGCTTTGAGGGGGAAGAGATCATTCACATTTGCCCTGAAGCGGAGCTGGTACCCGGCGAACCGCTTCCCCATGGCGGCGACGGCATGAAGCTGATCGGCGCGCCCCGCGGCACAGCCGTGCTGCTTCAGCCCGGATACTTTGTGGCGATCCTTCCCGGTGAAGCGCACATGGTGGGCGGGCAGACGGCGCCGGGCCAGGCGGTCTCGCTGAGCAAATGGGTGGTGAAGCTGCCCAGCCCGAAAAGCTTCTGCGTTTTGTAATTTGAAGGACAGGGGCGCCTTCTGATGGAGGCGCCCCCAGGCTGTCAAAAAACCTTTCCGGGAGGTTTGGAGGGCCGCAGCCCTCCAAATGCAAGGCGAATCCGGCGACATGTGCGGCGGATTCGCAAGCTTGCGCAGCAAGGTTTCCTTACACTGTTTCCCGCCCGGGAGGCTCATAGAGCCGAGAGGGAAAC
>DVJV01000156.1 GCA_018716525.1 Candidatus Ventricola gallistercoris | reverse complement strand
TCTCCGCCAAGCCGATGAAGCCCACCGACAGCGTGCCGTGCTTGAGCACCTCGCGCACCTCGTCATCCCAGGAGAACTTTTCGCTGTCGAGCCACACGCCTTCGCCCATCAGGAAGGGATAATTGCGCACTTTTTTGGCCGCCTGAATCTCAAAGCGCTCGTCGAGCTGCTCGAAAACCAGGTCCATGCGCTCGTCTAGCATGGCAAAGAAACGGTCGATATCGCCCTTTGCCTCGATGGCAATGCGCGGCAGGTTGATGGATGTAAACGACAGGTTGCCGCGGCGGTTGCACACCTCGCGCGTGGGATCATACACATTGCCGATCACGCGCGTGCGGCAGCCCATGTAGGCGATTTCGGTCTCGTGGTGGCCGGGCTTGTAGTACTGAAGGTTGAACGGCGCATCGACAAACGAGAAGTTCGGGAACAGGCGCTTGGCGCTGACCCGGATGGCCAGGCGGAAAAGATCGTAATTGGGATCGCCCGGGTTGTAGCTGACGCCTTCCTTGACGCGGAAGATCTGAATCGGGAAGATCGGCGTTTCCCCGCGCCCAAGGCCGCTTTCGGTGACTAGCAGCAGGTTGCGCATGACCATGCGCCCCTCGGGCGACGTATCCATGCCGTAGTTGATGGATGAGAAAGGCGTCTGCGCGCCTGCACGCGAATGCATGGTATTCAGGTTATGGATGAATGCCTCCATCGCCTGATAGGTGCGCCGCTCTGTCTCGCGGTATCCGCGCTCCTCGGCATACTTCATGATGCGCTGGCAGGTTTCCTCATCGGTCAGATCGAGCAGGCGCTCACGCAGCGCATCGTTAAACGCCTGATTGGGCCTGAGTGTCGGCTTGGCGTCGCTCTCCGTGCGGATCTGGCGCAGGATGGCCCTGGCCTCTTCATCAGCTGCCTCGTGGCCCAGCAGCAAATCCAGCCCCGCGCCCAGCGCGCGGCGGTACTCCTTGACATAGGTCTTGGCAACGCCCGGCGCCATGTCATAATCAAAGCTGGCAATCGCCTGTCCGCCGTGCTGGTCGTTCTGGTTGGATTGAATGGCGATGCAGGCCAGCGCAGAATAGCTGCCGATCTCCTGCGGCTCGCGCAGCACGCCGTGGCCAGTGGAAAACCCATCGCGGAAAAGCTGGGTCAGGTCAATCTGGGTGCAGGTCGTCGTCAGGGTAAGGAAGTCCAGATCGTGGATGTGAATGTCGCCCTCCCGATGCGCGCGGGCGTGCTCGGGATTGAGCACATACAGGTCATAGAACTGTTTGGCGCTCTCCGAACCATATTTGAGCATCGTGCCCATGGCCGTGTCGCCGTCGATGTTCGCATTTTCGCGCTTGACATCGGACTGCGCCGCGTCCTTGAATGTGATATCCTGCAAAATGTGCATCAGGCGCGTCTTGGCCTCGCGTGTACGGCTGCGCTCTGCGCGGTAGAGGATATACGCCTTGGCCGTCTTGGCATACCCCTCGCTGATGAGCGTCTGCTCGACCTGGTCCTGCACGCCCTCAACGGTCGGGACCTGCGCATCCTCCTGCGCATTGATGTCGCGCGTCACAATGCGCGCCAGACGAAGCGCCTCTTCGTGCCCCTTGCCGCTGCCAGCAGCCTCAAAGGCACGCAAAATGGCGTTTGCGATCTTCTCCTCATCAAAGGCAACCAAGCGGCCATCCCGCTTCCTGATGTACTCCGGCATGACGATATCCCCCATCCGATTGCTTTCTTTTCTCTCCGTAAAAAGCGCCTGCATCACAACATCTTGTGCAGGCAAGTAACGATATGATACAACATATGGAAATCCCTGTCAAGAGACCCCGGAAAGGCGAGCAAGGCAAAAAGCAAGGCGGCACAATGCGCACCGCCCTATCCATGAAAAATATTCAAGTGGCAAAACACTGCCGCATTCTGCGCCGAAGCCTTTGGCATTACGGCAAAAACAGCTCGATGAGCATTCCCACCATGCCGGCCGCCGTATCCAGATTGCCGCCATAATTCATGACGCAGAGCATTCCGCCCGAAGGATCGCAGCCATACGCCTCGAGACCCTGCAGCGCATCGGCCGCAATGGCATATACGCCCGTTCCATCGGCGGCAGGAACGAGCACGTCCTGCGCATCGCCCAGACCGGACACATCGATCACACCGCTTTCGATGTACGGCGTCAGATTCACAAACACGGACGCCATGTCATCGCCCGCCATTCGCTGCACCTCGTTTTCGGGCAGCAGGCACACATCGCCCTGCTGCGCGGCGACATAGGCGGCAAACTGCATCGGCGCATAGATATCGCCCGCCGTCAGGTCGATATTGAGCACGGTCAGCTCTTCCTGCTCGGGGTAGCACGCCAGCAATTCCGGCCACAGCGTCTCTTCCAGCGTGAGCGCATCCGCATACCCGTTGCACAGATACAGCTCGATCTGCTTGTCTGCCGGCGGCCTGTACGCCGTCACGGCAAAGAGCAGATCCACCCCCATCACGCACAGCACCGTGCAAAGCAAATACTTCCACCAGCTGTACGTCAGGTGATTCTTGATCCGCTTGGAGGTCAACCGATTATCCGCCATGACTATCCTCCCTGTACGCGTGCACTGCAACAAACATACGCCCATTATAGGGCACACCCCTGCCGGTGTCAACACGCAAATCCGGAAGACTTTAAGCGGTCAGCGGCCAGGCATCACAGAATGTACGCAACACACGCAGCGCGGCGCACCTCTACAGCGCCACCGGGATCACGTCAAGCTGCACATCCCAGGCATAACCCCCTGACGGCGCCACGCCCCCGTTGATATACTCCGCCAGCAGAACACGCTGCGCATCCAGCGCGCACAGCCAGTACACCTGATCGATGGCTTCGATCACATGCGCGCGGCTGGTCTGCGCAATGCCGTTTTGCCAGAGCGCCTGTGTTTCAAAGAGCAGATTCCCGTCAAAGTCAAAGAAGTGATACACCGGCTGATAAACCACCCCTTTAGAATGGCGATAGACCGGCTCAAAATCGATCTTTTTTGTGCTGTCGATGGTCGCAATCACGTAGCCGCCACAGAATACGCCCGGTTCCTCCGGCGCATAGGCGCTTCCCTCCTGCGTAAGCTGCGCAAGGAGCTTTCGGCTCAGCACATTTCCCGCGTCATCCAGCCGGATCAACTCCACCTGATCATACACGCCGCCCTTTGTTTCAAGCAGCACCGTGATCGTGCCATCCGCATGGACGACAGGCGCCTTCATCCGGTCGTTGCTTCCATACCGGGAGCAAAAGTTCCAGCAGGTGTTTCCCTGCAAACCGACCAACGCCCCCCAGCCGCTTTGTCCCGACCGGGTGCGGTCCGAGAGCGTTCCATCCGACGAGCTGGTCATCCCCGCCATGACCACCCGGCCATCCGGCGTCACTGCCAGATCCCCAATCTCATCCGTTCCGCTGCCGCCAAACTGCAGCACAGTTCCACGCGTCCCATCAAGTGCCCCGGAACCCGTCAGGCTGCTTGCCGTCTGGCTTGTTTCTGCCTGACCGGAAGGCGACGATGCCACCCCCTGCGGCATGCATTCTGGGCACGGCCCGCTCAGCCCCTTTGCATCGCTTCTTCCTCCGTCGTCTCCCTCATGCCCGCCCAGTCTGTCTCGCTGATGGATGCACAGTGCGGATCGGCATGAAAATAACGGCCTCCATCCGGGTTAAAATAGACAGTCCGCGCCAAAGCCCATGTGGGGCACAGCAAAAGCAGAAACGCCATCGTTTCCAAGCTCTTTTTCATCGTTTGCATTCTCCCTTCCGTCTTTGTGCCTGGCTGCCGCCACAGTGACGGCTTTTTCATGTTTACTTCCACTTCAGATCTGCCAGGGTATCTCCCTGAACCACCTCATCCGCGCGCACATAGCCGTAGACCCCGTCCCAATCCACGATGACTTCGGCCGGGCCTTCCCGCGGAACGATGACATGCAGCCAGCCTTCGTTTTCCGCAATCACATGCATCGTCGCGCCTGGCAACAGTTTGGCAAACGTCTCCCCGTCCGGAGCGCGCCGCAGTGCGGTTTCCACGTCCGCACGCGCAAACGGACGGGTCGCCTGGTTTACGCCATAAAGCCGGGCATCGCGCCGGCTACCATCGATCAGGTAATCCCCACTCACCCACCCCTGGGTATCTCCGACGCGCACGCAATACCACGGCACCTGCGTCCCCGGCTGGCTGTCCAGCACCTCGACCCGGGCGCTGTACATCCCCAGCGAGCGCGAACTGCCGGTGGGTTTTTCGCGCAGATTGACGCCGCAGATATACGCCTGATTCTCACCCAGCATGGGCTGATGCGCATCCGCATACTGCTGCACTTCCTGCGCATTCCGGGGAATATCCTGCATCTGCCACGCCGCAAGCCTCTGCGGAAGACTACACAAGCGATATCCGCCATCCTCATAAACACCATTGCGTAGCGTAAACGAACGCAGCACCGAAAGCTGCGCCTCTATGATCATCCGCGTTCCATCCGTAAGCTTCTGCTCAAGGGAAACCAGTCCCAGCAACCCGCCGTTCCAGACCCTGATCCGAAAGATTTCATCGCCGCACAGGATGGCATGGCTTGCATACACACCCCAGTCTTCTCCCCCTTCTTCGGGAAGCACCGTAATGTCAAACGCACAATCCGGCGGGATGAAGCTGTCTGTTTCCAGACAGAGGTCAAAACGGCCATCCATTTCAAATGCGCCCATCAGAAGCACCGCGCCTTCGCGCCGGACGGCCAGCAGGAGAGTATCCTGGCGCGGTTCACTGGAATTTATTCCGGAGACACGCATCCTTGAGCCGCAGATCAGCGCATCTTCCGGGCGCAATAGCGGGGCAAAGATCGTTGCAACGTCATCCGGCATTGTCCCTTCAAAATCTGTGCAGACGAAGGTCTGCCCGCTCTGTAAATCGCTGAACGTATAAGTCTGCTCTGCCGCAGCGCCGGATATCCCACTGCAAAGCAGTAGCAGACAAGCGATCGTGCCGAGCATACGCTGCACACACGCTACCGACTCACATCTCGCTTTGTCAGCGTACCCAAACCCATTTCTCAAATTCCAGCTCATCTTGCGCATTATGATGCTCCTTTCATCGTACCCACTTATATATAGGACGATTAAAATACAGCAAATGTTTCACAAAATACGATATTTTTTCCTCTGTTTAACGGCATGTGCACTTTGCGGCTTTGCACACTCGAGCATTGCGCGGTTCATGCTGGTTTGAGCTGCAGGATCTTCACAACATACAAGCAAATACCTGACTTGATGAACAAGTCAGGCGCGCTATCCCCTCTTTTTCAGCTTTTTTGCCTCTTTAGCTTTTCTGCCCGCAAAAGGATTTCCACTGCCAGAGCGTCCGTTTCCCCTTTCCTCGCCAGATCCTGCCGGACGATTCTCCGGCAGACATAAAAAATAATCCGAACCCATCTCCTATCGGAAACAACTTCGGATTATATCGGTTTGGTGCACCTTCAGGGGCTCGAACCCTGGGCACCCTGATTAAGAGTCAGGTGCTCTACCAACTGAGCTAAAGGTGCATTGGAGCGGGTGATGGGAATCGAACCCACGTAGCCAGCTTGGAAGGCTGGAACTCTACCATTGAGCTACACCCGCACAGTGGAGCGGTAGACGAGATTCGGACTCGCGACATCCACCTTGGCAAGGTGGCACTCTACCACTGAGCTACTACCGCATAAAAATGGTGCGGGTGAAGAGACTCGAACTCATACGCCATAGGACAACAGATCCTAAATCTGCCGCGTCTGCCATTCCGCCACACCCGCAAGTGCCCCAAAATGGTGATCCATTGGGGATTCGAACCCCAGGCACCCTGATTAAAAGTCAGGTGCTCTGCCAGCTGAGCTAATGGATCAAATGGCTGGGGTGGCAGGATTCGAACCTTGCGAATGCGGGAGTCAAAGTCCCGTGCCTTGCCGCTTGGCGACACCCCAACGTCCCTGCATGAACAGCAGAAAAAGTGGGGTGAGTAGTGGGGTTCGAACCCACGACCTCCAGGGCCACAACCTGGCACTCTAACCAACTGAGCTATATCCACCATACCTGTTTGCGGCGGGACAACTTCCCAAACGCAAGGGTCATTATATCACAAATCCC
>DVJV01000155.1 GCA_018716525.1 Candidatus Ventricola gallistercoris | reverse complement strand
ACATCGTCTCGGAGTTCCGCCGGGTGGAAAAGGTGGATCTCACGCGGGATGCGGCGGCAATGCTGCGCGTGCGCGAGGCGGCGGAGAAGGCCAAGCGCGAGCTTTCGGGGCAGATGAGCGCGCAGGTGATGCTGCCCTTCATCATGCAGGATAAAAACGGCCCGCATCACCTGGATGTGACCGTCACCCGCGCGCAGTTTGAGGGCATGACGCGCGATTTGCTCGGGCGCACGGCGGGCCCTGTCACGCAGGTGATGAACGACGCCGCGCTGACCATGAGCGATCTGGGGCAGGTGCTGCTGGTGGGCGGCAGCACGCGCATGCCCGCGGTGCAGGAGCTGGTCAAGAAGCTGACGGGCAAGACGCCCAGCAAGGCCATGAACCCGGATGAGTGCGTGGCGATGGGCGCGGCGCTTCAGGGCGGCAAGCTGATTGCCCCCTCGGCCGGCACGGGCATGACGGTGTCTTCCGCCGCACAAAACATCATTTTGATGGATGTGACGCCGCTTTCCCTGTCCATCGAGACGGTGGGCGGCGTGGCCACCAAGATTATCGACCGGAATACGACGATCCCCACCCGGCACAGCCAGATCTTCACGACGGCCGCCCCCTTCCAGACGGCGGTGGATATCAAGGTGCTTCAGGGCGAGCGGCAGTTTGCGCGCGACAACAAGCTGCTGGGCAATTTCAGGCTCAAGGGCATCCGGCGGGCGATGGCGGGCGTGCCGCAGATCGAGGTCACGTTTGCCATCGACGCAAACGGCATTGTGACAGTGTCGGCCAAGGATCTGGGCACGGGCAATTCGCAGGAGATCACCATCTCTTCGACCACGAACATGAGCGAGGAGGAGATCCGCCGGGCCAGGAAAGAGGCGCAGCAGTATGAGGCGTGGGACAGGGAGCGCAAGCAGGCGCTTGACACGCGCAATGAAGCTGAACGGCTGATCTATGAGACGGAACAGGCCATGGGGCAGGACAAGCAGCTCGACCACGCGGCGAAAAAGCGCATCAAGGAGGATGTGGCCGCGCTGCGCAAGGCAGTCAACCGCACAAAGCCCGAGGAGATCACCACCGCCCAGGCCCAGGAGCTCAAGCGGCTGTGCGATGCGCTGCGGGAAAGCGCCAGGGCCATCCATACGCCTGGCTCAGAAGCGGGCCAGTGATGACGGCGTGAACCGGCACACACGCGGATTCAATGGCGAAATAGCGCATGAAGCAAAGCAGGGAGTCTTTTTTTCAGACTCCCTGCTTTGTCTGCCCGGCCAAGTTCATTGCGGCTTAAGCAAGATCAGGCCTCTTCATGCAAAACGGCGAGCGTCTGTTCCAGCGCCTTTTGCCAGCGGCCAAAGTCCATGTTGGGCACATAGAAGGATTCCAGCTCGTCGTGAAGCTGCTTGGCCTGCGCAAATGCGGCGCAGGCGCGGTGCAGGTGCAGCTTGATGCCTGCTCGCCCTTGTTCGAGCGCGCATTCGTGGCGCAGAAGCGATCCCGGCGGGATGCAGGCGGCGAGGTCAAACGTTTGCTCAGCGGTGAGCAGATCGCTGGTGGTGATGAGCGTACCCAGCGCGGGGATGCCCAGGTGCAGGATGCGCCCGGGAACGGCGGGATAGAGGTGCTCTTCCACGCAGTAGCCTGCGGCCTGCGCGGCCTGGCTGACCTGGCGGAGCACAGGCGTGACATCCATGGCCCAGTGCGCAAGCAGGCGGATGACGCGGGGCTGCGCGTTTTCTGCGATCAGGCTCAATTCGCCCTTCGGGGTGACGGCATCGGTGATCACGGGGCGCACGGTGGGATGGCTGGAGGGCGGCGCATCGCGGGTGAGTGTCGCCTGGATCATCGCCCGCGTCATGCGCGTGAAGTGCGTGGCATCCGTGGCGTTGGCGAGCAGCGAGGCGTTGTCCCGCGCAAGCGCGCAGGCGGCGGCAAGGCAGGCGCGTGCCCGCCGCGAGCAGGCTGCATGGTCGGCCATGCAGGCTTTGATGTGCGCAAGCCGCGGCCGCATGGCGGATTCGTTCAGGCAGTCGCCGAGGTTGAGAATGCTGTCGCGCGCGCCGGGGATGGCCGGATCGATGATATGCGGGGCCGTGCCATCCACAATGAGCAGGCCCGCATGCGGAATGGCTACGGCATCCAGGCTGTCGGGATCGCCCGAGCAGAAGTAGAGCGTTGAAGGCTGCCCCTCCGGGCAGAGCGCCGCGTGAACGCGCCGCATGAAGGTCGATTTTCCCACGCCCGGCCCGCCTTTGAGGATGATCATGCGGCGAAGCTGCGCTTCCGGAATCAGGTGATCAAAGCAGGACACAAATCCCTCCGGCCCCATGGCGCCGGGGAAGAGGGTTCTTGCGGTGTTCAATGACATCCCTCCACGAAACCGATTTGAATCTCCATCGGTTCAGGCTATGCGCCGGGCACCCTGTTCATGCGCGGGGAAAAACAAAAAAGGCAGCCTCCTGCGAGGCTGTCAGCGTGTCGAAAAAGTCCGCCTGCGGCGTCCTTTTTCGAAGCTTGCACTGTTTCCCTCTCGGCTCTATGAGCCTCCCGGGCGGGAAACAGTGTAAGGAAACCTTGCTGCGCAAGCTTGCGAATCCGCCGCACATGTCGCCGGATTCGGATTGCATTTGGAGGGCTTTAGCCCTCCAAACCTCCCGGAAGGGTTTTTGACAGTCTGAGGCAGCCTCCTGTGAGGCTGTCCTTTGGCTTATATCGCTATATTCAAGGTGTCTGCTTTCCGGCTCAGTGCAATTCGCTGCTGTCCAGACAGCCTACAGAATCGTCATCCATCTGCACGTAGTAGAAGTTGCCCGATACGCCGATGACGCGCACCGCCTCGCCCACTTCCAGCATCGCGACCGCGTCAAACGAGTCCGAAGGCTTGCTGCGCAGCACCACCGACTGCGTGCCGTAGGGCGATACCACCTCCATGTCGAATGTGGCATCGATCACGCCTTCGCCATCGGTGGAGAGGTAGTCGCTCATCATATAGCCGTCCAGGCTGTTTTGCCCGCCGCCGATGCTCACCTGCGACCAGCCGTCTCCCGCATCGCTGAGGATTTCTACCTCCGTGCCACTGTAAAACTTGCCCAGCGAGGCGGAGTCCGCGCTGGGTTCCTTGCGCATATTCAGGCGGCTGTCGGGGTCCGAGCCATTATCCACCACTGCACTTTGCGCCAGTGCAAAGGAAGGCAGCATACAGGTAGAAAGCAGCACCAGGCATAATCCCCGCCGGATCCATCCGCACAACATAGCCGTTCACCTCTTCACAGAAACAGGATGTACAGGAATGTATTTCCACATTATAATGACGATTTGCATGGTGTAATCCATCCCGCAAACCGAAAAAAATATCGCGTTTTCGTACTCCTTATTGTACCACGAAGGCACACATGAAAAAACATCCGAAACTGCACGAATTTTGAAGGATGCACACGGCCTGTTTCCACAAAAGAGGGGTGGCTTATGCTTTTCCTGTTTACGATGAGTCCTTTTTGTACTATACTATACGATACCTTGAAAGTTTTTTCAAAAAGGATGGGAGGTGTCCACCATGAAGCTCTACCTCACGGGCGAGCCTTTTACACAACAACGGCATTGTTATTTCGTCGAGGGGAAAGATGTGTCCTTCATTGTGGACTGCGGGTATCAGCGCTGCTACAAGGGGGATGAGCGCCCGCACCTGACGCCGGAGCAAATCCGTTCCAGCCGGTATCTGTTTTTGAGCCATTCCCACGAAAACCAGTCCGGCGCGCTGCCGTATTTGCTTTCCAGCGGCTTTACCGGCCGCGTGGTGCTGACCACGGAAACCGCGCGCCAGCTTCCCTTCCCGGTGGATGATCCCATCGTTTTGGAAGGGCTGTCCCTGCCGCACACGCCTGCGCAGCTTCCCGGTGGGCTGACCGTGGAGTGGGGCCGCAGCGGGCACTGCTCTGGCAGCGTGTGGCTCAGGCTGACGGAGGAGGGGCGCACGCTCTTTTTCTCCGGCGACTATTACGACTGCGCACGTGTCCACGCATGCGATCCCATCGTGGGGTTGAGCGCCGATCTGGCCGTGCTCGACTGCGATTACGGCACGCAGGGCGGCTCCAACGCGCGGGAGGAGCAGATCGACGCGCTGATAGAGGCCATCTCTGCCGCGCTGGCCGACGGACGGCCTGTGCTGCTGCCCGTGCCCCGCTATGGACGTGGCCAGGGCCTGCTTTCCTATATCAGTGAGCGGCTGCCGCATACCGATGTGTTTGCCGATATGCCCTTCATCACGGAGCTTGGCCACCTGGATGCGACGGCCATGTGGGTGCAGCCCCAGGCGCAGGATGTGCTCAGCGACGTCTTTGTGCGCTCCATCCCGGAGGAATTCATCGCGCTGGGCGTGTACTTTCTGAGCGATCCGCAGCTGGACAGCGTGTATGGCGTCGAGCTGGTGCGCCGCATTCTGATCTGCGGCGGCCGCGTGTTTTTTACGGGCACTGTCGAGCCGGATAGCAATGCGGCCCTGCTCATGCACTCGGGCAAAGCGCAGATGATGCGCTGCGCCGTGCACTGCACCCAGGATGACATGCTGCGCATTGCCGCGCAGAATCACTTTGGCAAGATCATCGCTTATCATTCGGACTATGCGCCGACCAGGCGCGTGTATGAGGTCTGAACGCCCGCTTGCGGCAGGGGAGAGGAGCACTCTCCTTTTTTTATGCGCAGCGGTACGCGGAGCGTGCATGACCGCAGAGGAAGTGCCCCTTGAAAAAACTGCCAAAAACGATATAATAGATTTGTGTGAAAAGGAACTCTTTGTGAATAGCAGGCCTGACCGATGAGCGCCGGGCCTTTCACTTTCAGATGTTGCCCCTGGCTGCCACAAGCAGCGGAAAGAGGCAAAGAAAAGAGATTATCCGATGAATACAATTCGATTTGACGCGGGCTTTTATCCCCAGTTGCTCAACCAGCTGAGCGATTGCACGGGGGATTACTATGTCTATTATAAATTGAGCGATGGCATCGTGTATTTTTCGGACAACATCCGGGAGATGGTCAATGACATCTTTCCGCCTGATGTGACGTGCTGCCCGCTGTCTGCGTGGCAAAGCCTCATTGAGCCCTCTGATGCGCGCAAAGTGCTGCGGATTTCCAGAAAGGTGCTTGACGGCACCATGAAGACGTATGACCTCACCTACCGCATCATTGACCGGTACGGGCAGAGCGTGTGGGTCAACAGCCGGGGCAAGTATTGCCTGGATTCGGATACGCAGACGGAATATGTGCTGGGGTGTATTTCCAGACGGGATGAATGTGACCGGGATGGAACGATATACCATCAAAGGCTGCTGAAAAAGGAATTGAGGAATGCCTTTGCCGCAGGCATGGAGGGGTATCTGCTCGTCGTCGGGGTGGATAATTTAAAGATCCTCAACCTCAGGCGGGGGCGCGAGTACGGCGATTCGGTGCTCAAGCGCGTTTCGGCGAGCATGCTGGACAGCGAGCGGGATGTCCGCCGCATTTATCGTATCAATGGGGATTGTTTTTGCGCCATTGTGCTCAACGCGGACCAAAAAGAGGTAGAAGCGTATTTTGAAAGGGTTCGCAATGCGGTGCGCCAATTGTGCAGCGTTTCGGGCGGCTGCGTATCGCTTTGCGATTATCACGTGCCCAATGGCGCCATGCTGATTCAGTATGCCGAGAGCTCGCTGGAGATGGCCAAGCAGCGGGGAAAGGATCAGCTTTGCTTCTTTTCGCATGATGATTATGAGCAAAAGCTGGCGGCAATGGAGCTTCAGGAAGAGCTGGAGGCTGCCGTCAAAAACGGCTTTGAGGGGTTTTGGCTCGAGTATCAGGCGCAGATCTGCTCCAAGTCGCTCGATTTGTTTGGCGCGGAGGCGCTTTTGCGGTTCAGGTCCCCGCGTCGGGGCAACGTTTCCCCGGTGGAGTTCATTCCCATTCTGGAGGAGAGCGAACTCATCTATCCAGTGGGCATGTGGGTGATCAGACAGGCGCTGCGGCAGTGTAAAGTCTGGCGCAGGCAGCTTCCGCGTTTTCACATGAGCGTCAACATGTCGTATGCCCAGCTCCGCCGCCCACAGATTGAAAGCGACGTGATCAAAGCCGTCGCGGAAAGTGGGCTGGGCGAGAGCGCCCTCACCATCGAGGTGACCGAGGGCATGGAGCTCCAGGACTACGGCTATCTGAATGCGGTGTTCAGCGCATGGAAAAAAGAGGGAATCGAGATCTCGGTAGACGACTTTGGCACCGGGTATTCGAACCTGAGCTGGCTCAAGGAGCTGGCCATCGACGAGATTAAAATCGACCGGAGTTTTGTCAACGGCATCCGGCACAGTGCGTATAACCTGCGGCTGCTTTCCAACATGATCGAGCTGGCAGAAAGCTGCCAGATCCGGGTGTGCTGCGAGGGCATCGAAACGGAAAAGGATCTGCATGTGCTGGAGAAGCTGCACCCTTCGCTCTACCAGGGGTATCTGTTTGCCAAGCCGACCGTTCCCGAAGCCTTCAGCCTTCAGCATCTGACATGGAAAGACCAGGCGGATGTCGCCGGGATCAAGGGCGAACCGGTGGCGCAGGCGCACTTCATGCCCGATCTGCGGACGCTGGAACACGCGGTGATGGAAACCACGGAGGACGTCATTTCCATCTGCGATGTGGATACCTACGAACTGTACTACCTCAACGCGGCGGGCCAGCGTCTGTTTGGGGTGCGGGATTACCAAGGGCGAAAGTGCTATAACGTCTTCCGCGGGAAGGATACGCCCTGTGCGTTTTGCCCGAATGCGTCGATCCAGCAGAATTCCACATACATCTGGGAAAATTGGAACGAATACTGCGGGCGGCACTTCCTGTTTAAGGACAAGTTGCTGAGCATGGGCGGAAAAAAGCTGCGGCTGGAGATCAACACGGACATCACCAAAAAGGAGTTCATCAGCCAGGTTGCCCAGGAGCGGCTGGAGTTTTCCAGAAAGATTGTGGGCTACCTGGAGACGCTCAACAAGCAGAAAAACTTTTCCCAGGCGGTTCAGCAGGTGCTGGCGTCTGTGGGCGAGTTTTACCGGGCGGACCGGGCGTATCTGTTTGAGCGCAGCAAGCAGCACGAGGGCTGCTGGGCCAATACGTACGAGTGGTGCGCGGACGGCGTGACGCCGCAGAAGGACAGCCTGCAGGAAGTTTCCCAGGAGGCGTTGCACCGCTGGATGGAGCTGTTTGCCCGCAATGAATCCGTGATCATGCACAACCTGAAACCGCTGCAAAAGTCGTCGCCGCAGGAATGGCTTGATCTTTCCCGCCAGAACATTCAGCGGCTCATTGCGGTGCCGATGATAAGCGACGGCGGCGAGATCGAGGGCTTTATCGGCGTGGACAACCCGCGCTATGCCATTCGGGATGATGCGCAGGTGCGCGTGCTGGCTTGCTTCTTGCTCAACCGCTACCAGCGGGACAGAGAAGACCGCAAGCGTAAAGGCTCAAAACCGGAAGCGTAAAGCGCCGCATAAAGCAGCCGGCAAAACCGTGAAGAAAGTGAATCAGCGCAACCGAAACCGGCTGCGCTGATTTCATTTGTTTGCTTCAAAGGCCAGGCCGCCTAGCAAAGCGGCGGCACGCGCAAAGGCAGAATGTGCGCGGAGACATTTACTCGGCTTCCACATACACCAGGCCGTAAGCGCCGGGGCCGATGTGCGTGCTGATGGTGGGGCCAATGCCCATGGCGTCTTCCTCGTGGCAGGTGATGCCGGCGGCGTTGAGCTTTTTGACAAAGGCGAAGCAGTTTTCCGGCGTGTGCGCATAGATGGGCAGCACCGGGAAGGCCGGGTCAATGGGGTGCGACTTGGCCAGCTTGATGAGCGCCTCGGTCGCGCGGTGCAGGCCGATGGCCTTTCCGGCCATTTCCACCAGCCCCTCTTCGCCCACGGTCACCAGCGGCTTGAGCTGCACAAGCGTGCCGAAGCTGGCCGCGGCTTTGGGAATGCGGCCGCCGCGCGCGAGATAGGTGAGGGTATCGAGCACGGCATACAGCCGGATGCGGCGGCGGAAAGCCTCCAGCGAGGTGGCGATCTGGCTGGCGGTGAGCTTGCCTTCGTCGCGGAGCTGGCAGGCGCGCAGCACCAGCACCTTTTCGGCGATGGCGGCCGTCAGCGAATCGACGATGCAGATGGGCTCATAGTCGATCATCGACCGCGCGATGACCGCGCTTTGCAGCGTGCCGGACAGCGCGGAGGAAACCAGAATGCACACGACGGCTTCCCCGGCCTCCTTGGCCTGCTCAAAGACGGTGAGGAAAGCATCCGGCGATGGCTGGGAGGTTTTGGCGGCTTCCCCGGCCAGCAGACGGCTCCAGAATGTCTCCTGCGTGATCGTCACCCCGTCGATGTAGGATTGATCCTCGAAGGTGATGGTCATCGGTACGCAGGTGATGTTGTGATCGGAAAGCTCCTGCTGCGTAAAATCGGCAGCGGAATCGGTGATAATGCGAATCTTCATGGAAATGATCCTTTCTTGCTTTTGCAGTGACAAAGCCTCTTTGGGTCAGGCTTCCTGACGGAAGATATCCTCCAGTGCCGCAACGATGTCGTTGATCTGCTCTGCAACGGCGAGCGCGCGTTTCTCCCCGATGCGGTCAAGCAGCTTGGCGAGAATGGCTTCCACATCGGCGTGGGCGACGCGATAAGCCGCTTCACCCTCCGGTGTCAGGTGAATGAAGGCCATGCGCTTGTCGGCTTCGCTGCGTACGCGGTGGATGTATCCCTTTTCTTCCAGGGCGGACAGAAGGCGGTTCATCTGGCTTTTGAGCAAATGGGTGCGGCGAATGAGGTCCGTCGCCGTCATGGGGCCGGTTCCCATCTCCCGGCTGCGCAGCAGCAGCCCCAGAACATGCGCCTCGTTGTAGGGCATGGCCGAGACGATACGCCTGTTCCACAGCGTGGAGGTCAGGCCGAGCCAGGCGGAGAGCAGCTTATCGCCCGCGTAGAGGTCATCTGACATGGAATCGAGCTCCCTTCTTATGGTTCAAAAAGTGAACAAAGTGTATCATAATCGCCTGAGGCGTTTCTGTCAAGGGATTCCCGGCAAAAAAGCAAAAAAAGTTCACGCCCCGCGGGAATGCACCCGCGGAGCGTGAAGGGGGAATGTGTCAGATCATCAGCCGGGTAGCGGCCATGGCGCCATAGGGATCGCCGAAGTGGGAAAGGTCGTTGAGCGTCACAAGGCGGCGCTGGCCGTCTGTGCTGTCCACCACGCTGATGGAGCAATTGCTCACGTCAATGCGGCCAAAGCAGGTGAGCGGCATATCCGCCACGGCACACAGCAGCGTCTTGAGCAGCGCGCCATGGCTGACAATGGCGATGCGGCCGCAGCCCTGTGCATCGCGCTCGATGGCGTCAAGCGCGGCGACGGCGCGCGATTGCAATTCGAGCATGGATTCTCCGCCCGGCGGGGCAACGTGGGTCTGGTTGGCGAAGTAGGCGGCGCACTCCTGCGGGAAGCGCTCGCGGGCCTGCTCAAGCGTCAGGCCCTGAAAGGCGCCCATGTCTCCCTCGCGCATCCCGTCTCGGGGAATGCACGGGGCGCCCGCCATCTCGCCGATGATCTGCGCGGTCTGGGCGGCGCGCTTAAGCGGGCTGTGGTAGACGCGCTCCACGTGCAGCGCGGCGCAGCGCCGGGCGACGACCTGGGCCTGGGCTAGGCCGTCGGCATTGAGCGGGATATCGCATGTGCCCTGGAAGCGGCGCAAAGCATTCCAGTCGGTCAAACCGTGGCGCACCAGAAAGATGAGCATAGTACCTCCCGGATCATCGGTCAAGTCGGTAAGGGGGCCCGGAAATGTGCGGAAGAAGCAAGGCCTCTTTCCCCGCAGGCCGCGAAGGCGCGGCGAACGGGAATCATGTGAAAGAAGAAGGGCCTTCCCCGGGCGGGGCAAGGCCCTCAGATGATCGATACAGCCGTGTGTGCCGCGTGAGGGCGCGTCATCAGCGGATGACGTCCTTGCCGCCCATGTAGGGGCGCAGCACCTCGGGAATGCGCACGGACCCGTCCGCGTTGAGGTTGTTCTCCAGGAAGGCGATCAGCATGCGCGGCGGGGCCACACAGGTGTTGTTGAGCGTGTGGGCGAAATACTTATTGCCGTCCTTGCCCTTGACGCGGATGCCCAGGCGGCGGGCCTGCGCATCGCCGAGCGTGGAGCAGCTGCCGACTTCGAAGTACTTCTTCTGGCGCGGGCTCCAGGCTTCCACGTCGCAGCTCTTGACCTTGAGATCGGCCAGGTCGCCGGAGCAGCACTCCAGCGTGCGCACCGGGATATCCAGCGAGCGGAAATAATCGACGGTGTTCTGCCACAGGCGGTTATACCACATCATGGAATCCTCGGGCTTGCAGACGACGATCATCTCCTGCTTTTCGAACTGGTGGATGCGGTAGACGCCGCGCTCCTCGATGCCGTGCGCGCCGACCTCTTTTCTAAAGCACGGGGAATAGCTGGTCAGCGTCTGCGGCAGCTGGGACTCGTCGAGGATGGTGTCGATGAATTTGCCGATCATCGAGTGCTCGCTGGTGCCGATCAGGTACAGGTCCTCGCCCTCGATCTTGTACATCATGTTCTCCATCTCGGCAAAGCTCATGACGCCGTTGACGACGCTGGAGCGGATCATGAACGGCGGGATGTAGTAGGTGAATCCCCGGTCGATCATAAAGTCTCTGGCGTAGGACAGGATGGCCGACTGCAGTCTGGCGATGTCGCCGCACAGGTAGTAGAAGCCGGTGCCGCTGGTCTTTCTGGCGCTGTCCAGATCGATGCCGTGCAGCCGCTCCATGATGTCGACATGGTATGGGATCTCAAACGGAGGCACAACCGGCTCGCCAAAGCGCTCGATCTCCACGTTTTCGCTGTCGTCCTTGCCGATCGGGACCGACTCGTCGATGATGTTCGGGATGACCATCATCCGCTTTTTGATCTCCTCGGTCAGCTCCCCTTCCTTGACCTCCAGCTCCTCCAGCTCCTGGGCCATGGCAGTGACCTGTGCCTTTACCTGCTCGGCCTCCTCCTTCTGGCCCTTTGCCATCAGGCCGCCGATCTGCTTGGAGAGGGTGTTGCGCTGGCCGCGCAGATAGTCGCCGCGGGATTTTGCGTCGCGGAACTGTTTGTCCAGCTCCAGCACCTCATCGACCAGGACAAGCTTTTCGTCCTGAAATTTTTTCTTGATGTTGTCCTT
>DVJV01000018.1 GCA_018716525.1 Candidatus Ventricola gallistercoris | reverse complement strand
GAGCTTGCGTTATGAATGAAAATGAAGTATGATAGAATACGATACATTGTAATTGGGCGGGGCCGTATCGGTTCCCGCTTTCCGGCGATAGAGGGAGGTGGAGCCCATGCCTGATGAAATGAAGACGGTGCGCCGCAGAAGGCGGCCACAGCCTGCGCAGCAGATGGAGGAGGAATCCCCGGTTTCTGCCCAGCCGATGAGAATCATCGTCGGGGAAGAAAACGACGAACCGGACTGGATGGTTTCCGCCGGAAACATCACGGGCGCAGCTTCAAGACGCACACGGCAGAAGGGCGAAGAAACCGGTTCTTCCCGGGCGCGGACGGTGACGGAGGCAAAGGCTCACAAAGAAAGCCAGGCAGTTTTAAAGCTCAAGAAAAAGCCTGCCGAGTCCGACAGCAGTTTCCGGGATTCGATGCGGGAAGGTGAAACGCAGGGCACGGCGAAAAAGACGCAGTCAACCCGAACGGCTGTGAAGCGGACGCCGTCCGCCAAACGCACAACGACCGTCAAGCGGATGCCCAAGCGGACTCCTGCAAAGCGCAAGAAGCTGACCAAAAAGGAGCGCGAGCGGCGCAAGAAGGTATTCAAGCGTACCGCGCTGCTGTCTTTGGGCGCGGTACTGGCGGTTGTGATCCTGGCGGTGGGCATCATCGGCGGGAGCAGGCTGCTGGACATTAAAAAGACGCTCGACGTGGGAAACGGCGTGTTCTATCCGAACATATTTGTCAACAACATCCCACTGGCCGGCCGCACGCTGGATGAAGCGGCGACCATCGTCACCCAGCAGGTGACAGCGCAGATTGCTTCCTTTAAGATCACGCTCAGGACGCAGGATGGCAGAAGCTGGGATATTACCGGCTCGGATCTGCAAATGCAGTATGACGTGGCGGATCAGCTCGACCAGCTCTGGGCGATCGGGCACACCGGCTCTTCGGCAGAGCGGTATAAGCAGGTCAAGGCACTGGAAGAAGAGCCCGCGATCCGCTATACCACGCTGAGCTACGACCTTTCGCGCGTCAACCAGATCCTCACGCAGATCAAGGCGGAGATCGACACCCCTGCGGTAAGCGCTACGCGCATAGACGATTCAACCCAGTGGCCGCCCTTCTCCTATACGGACGATGTGCCGGGCCAGACGCTGGATATCACCGGGCTCAATGAAAAGATCTGCGGCATGGTGGACAGGCTGGAATCCGGCGTCGTCGATCTGTCGCCCACCCCCGTGGAGGCGACGGTCACCCGGGAGATGCTCGAGGGGCAGATCGTCAAGCTCAGCTCGTTCAACACCACGATCAGCAAGGCGGGCAACTATGCGGAGTCCAAGAAGGAAAACATCCGCATCGGCACGGAGAAGTTCAACCATCTGATCATCAAGTCCGGTGAGTCGGTCTCCTTTAACAAGGTCACCGGCAAGCGGACGGCAGCCAACGGCTACCAGGTGGCGCTGGAAATCGCCTATGGCGAGTACCGCGAGGGCTATGGCGGCGGTATCTGCCAGGTGTCTTCGACGCTGTATAATGCAGTGGTCAATGCGGGGCTGGAGGTCACCAAGCGCACGCCGCATGCCATCCCCTCGGCTTATGTGGACAAGGGGCTTGACGCCACCGTTTCTGACGACCGGTATGACTTCGTGTTCAAGAACACCACGGGTGCGGATATCTACCTGGAGGCCGGTCTGTACAAGGATAACAACAACTACTGGCACACGTATTTCACCATCTATGGCAGGCCGGACCCCAACGGCTACACCTACAAGCTCGAGTCTCAGGTCAAGGAGACGATTCCTCTGCCTGATCCTGAGTACCGTCAGGATACCGACGGCCAGTACGTCATCTACGACGACGAGACGTACCAGAGCAGCGAAGGACGCGAGGGCTATGTGGTGGACGTGTACCTGGTCACGCTGGATGCCAACGGCCTGGAGGTTTCGCGCGAGCTCACGTATACGGATACGTACAAAGCCAGCGCGCCGGTGATCTACGTTGGCGTGACGCCCAGGGAAACGCCGGTTCCTCCGGAACTGTCGGTCGATTAAACATGAGTCATGAAAGGAGAATCTGCTGTGAAAAAACGCATTTGCTGCATTGTCGGGGCGCTGCTGGTGGCTGTGCTGGCCTCTTTGCCGGCGCTTGCGGCGGAGACGGCGCCGCTGTCTTTGAGAACCTACGAACAGGCGCAGAGCACCGCCAGGCGCGAAGATGCCGGGCAGATTGATCCGTTTGGCAGCACCCGGGCTTACCTGGGGGTGTCGGCCAGCGACCAGTGGCTCAAGCAGGCCCGCATTGGCGGTCTGCTGCTCAACCTGCGGCTGTTTACGCCGGAGGGGGAAGAGGTGTTTTTCCAGGAAAAGCTTGGCGAAGCATCGACCGGGGGAAAGGACATCTGCCTGTACATCCGCCAGAACAATACATCCGGCGGCATGATGCTCCAGGTTGACCAGAAGGCTGTGGATGTGCTCAAGCGCGTCAACATCACGGAGATCGTGGTGGTGGACTACGGGTATTACATCCAAAATACCTATCTGGTTGAGGACTTTGCAACGCTGCGCGACGCGCTGTCGCTCAGCGCGGAGGAACAGCTCTGCGTCAGCGGGGCGGAAGACCCCGTGTCTGTGGTCAGCGCAGACGGCGTGCGCAGGATCATCGAGTGGTGACGGCGGCTGCACATAGCGGCGCGTTGCCGGAATCTGTGCAGTGTGTCTGTGACCATCTGCGTGGATGAGTGGTGTATGCAGCGCACATTCCATGCGGACGGATATGCGAATGATGCGTCCGGAAACCCTTGCGGCACTGGAAGAAAGCTCTTTCCGGTGCCGCTTTTTTTCGCATATTTTCTGTATGATCGTGATGCAAAATGTGGTTTTACCACACCCAGGACGACATTGTGTGCGTTGTGTCCTTGCGATGCAGGCGAAAACATGTTATACTTTTGATCAAAACAAAGGAAAAGAATCCGGGTGGCGGTAGTTGCCAGGCCCATGTTGACGGAGGGTGTTTAGATGCTAAAAAAGGTAGGAGCAGTGCTGCTGATGCTGCTGATGTTCGCGTGCATGGCCTCAGCAGAAAATGAAGGCACGATCGTGCAGTCCACGTGCAACATCGTGCAGTCGGGCGATTATTATCTGGTGTATTGTTATGCACAGGTACATAATAACTCCGACAAGATCATCTGTCTGGAAAAGGGCACGTTTGATCTGGTGAATGGGGAGCACCTGCTTTCCACCAGCGAGGTCACACAGCTGTGGCCCTATTTCCTCAATCCGGGCGAGGATGGATACGTGTTTGACATCGTCTCCTTTGAGCCGGATGAGTATGGCAATCCGGTGATTCCCTCGGTCACGGGAATTTCCTATCAGATCGAGTACATGACGGTGGACAATGCCTATGCCAGCTACGCGCTGGATACCACGGCCACCATTGAGACGGATGCTTCCGGTGCGATGAGCATCGTCTGCCGCATGACCAACAACTCGCAGGTGGATGCGTATGATCCGACCGTTTCCTTCGGCCTGTACACGCAGGCGGGCTACATGCTCTATGCGGACGGTCAGACGATTCAGGATGTGGGCATCCCTGCCGGGGGCACGGTGCTTGTGCGCTTTGATGTGGACGACGTGTTCGTTTCCCAGTGGAGCGCGGCGGGCATGATGCCTGAACAGGTGCAGGTGACGGGCTCGTTCCGAAACGATCAGGACTGACGGTCGGTGTGCCGGGAAAGGACGTAGGGCTTTGGAAAAGAGGACGATACGATCTGGCGCGCCGTTTGGGATGGCGGGCGCATTCGTGCTCGTGTATGCCGCGGCGTTTGGCATCGGCACAGCGGTGTCCTATGCTCTGGCGGCGGCGCTGGGGGTGGCTGGCTGGCTCGTCGGCCGCCGGCTGTTCCCGGACCAGGTGGTGGAGGTGGAGCGCGCGCCGCGCTCCGGCAGCGCTGAAGTCGATGCGCTGATTCAGGAAGCGCGTGCGCAGCTTGCCGAAATTGGAAAGGCCAACGAGGCGATTGCCGACCCGCAGCTTTCTGCCCAGATTGACGATATCGGGGAAACCTGCCGCCAGATTCTGCTGCGGCTGGAGGAACAGCCGGGAATGCTGGGGCAGCTGCGCACGTTTTTGCGCTATTATCTGCCTGCAACGCTCAAGCTGCTTCAGGCGCGTGCGCGCCTGGAAGGCGAGATCACCGGGGGCCAGAGCGCGCAGATTGCCGCGCGCATTGCGCAGGCGATGGAGGCGGTGCAATCCGCCTTTCATAAGCAGCTTGAGGCGCTCAATGCGTACCGGTTCATCAATTTGGAGAGCGAGATGGATGTGCTTTCCGACATGCTGCGAAGCGATGGCCTGAGTGCGGATTCACCCGCCGGGGCGGATGAGGAGTGGGCGGGCGGACAAGGGCAGGCAGCGCAGGAGGACCCGTTTGCTGGCCTGTTTACCAAGGGAGAGGGGAAGTAATGGGCGAGTTCACGGCGTTTGCCCTCGTGCCCGAGCAGGGAATCATCCCGGAAAAGGGGCAGCTCGATAGCGACATGCAAAGGCGCATCGAGACGCTGGCCGCCAGGCTGGACGTGAGGGATCATGCTGCGGTGCTCGGCTTTGGCGCGAAAGCGCAAAAGGAGATGAGCGCGTTTTCGGGCATTGCGCTTTCGCGGATGTTGCAGGAGGATGTCCGTCCGCTGGGCAGCGTGATGCAGACGCTTGCCGAACAAATCCGCTCGTGTTCGTTCGGGGCAGAGGCCAAGGGCTGGATTCAGCGGTTTTTGGGCCGCGCATCCTCTCTGGCGGATGTGCGCGCAGCTTATGAGCGCGCTGTGCCCAAGATCAATGCCTGTGCGGACGAGATGACCGACAGGCGCGTGGCGCTCATGCGCGACAGCGCGCTGCTTGACCGGCTCTACGAGCGCAATGAGGAGCTGTACCGGGAATTGTGCTCGCTGATCGTCATCGGGAACGAGGCGGTGCGCCAGGCAAAGGCGCGTGGGGAGGATGCACAGACGGTGGCGCGGCTGGAGCGGCGGATGCAGGATCTGCGCGTGACGCAGATGACGTCTACGCAGCTGGCGGCGCAGATCCGCATGGTGCAGCATAGCGATGAGCTGACGTGCGCCAGGCTGCAGGCGGCGCTTGAGGTGACGATTCCGCTCTGGAAAAACCAGATGGCGGCGGCGCTGGGG
>DVJV01000154.1 GCA_018716525.1 Candidatus Ventricola gallistercoris | reverse complement strand
GGGAGAGTAGGGAGCCCAGACGAAAGACCGGGCTTTTTTCTTTGCCATCTGGAAAGGCTTTTTCCGAGCCAACGCCAATCAACGTGCAGCATTGTACTTGGTTAGGTTTCCCCCCGCGCGCCGCCAGTGGCGGAAGCAGAGCGCGGGCGGAAACGCCCGGGAGAGGCGTCCTAGACAGCGGCCAAACGCTGTATTTTCAACACTTGAAGGGCTGAATAGTGAAAAGCTTCATCCACTTGAATGTCATTGTCAGGCATTTTGTGTCTTACGAGCAGGTATACTGTGTTGTTTTCCGTGAGGACGCCCAATAGACTGCCCTTTAACCTGCGCCGGGAAACGATCCACCGGAGCGGTCATAGATGCAGAGGGGCTGATCGCTTTCCCAAATGGCATTGAGCAGCTTGCCCATCTTTGCCCACGATGCATCGCTGCGGAGTGCTGCCGCCTTTTTTCCGGCCCGAAAGCAGGTCAGAGAAAAGAAATCATCATCAAAATAGTAGAAGTGAAAAACCGCTGCGCCAGGATGCGCGGCACGGATCCTTTGAGCCTGTTTCTGTATGCCGGGAAACCGCTCCGCTTCACTTCCCTCCTCCGGCCTGATGATTTGCCACGCTGAGGGCAATGTGAAATGCTGCCTGTGCATCTGTGAGCATCATCCTGCGATGATCAGCGGAAATGGGCACAGGTGCATCTGGGAAACAGGGGTGAGCTTCTTCGTGGAAACAATAAAGCCGCTTGAAAGGAAAAGCAGGGATTGTGAGGGGTGTCGTAGTGTGTAAACCAAAAGGAAATAGGGAAAAGCTTTTTCGCGCTCGCAGCCGGCGCGCAGATTGCGTGCGCCAAGCTGTGGCACCGGGAAGGGATGGGCTTGGCGCCTTGCGTTACACCGCGCGGGAGGGATGAGCGCTTTACACGGGGTATCCTGCAAGCCGGCCAGTCCTCGGGGATGTTCGTGCCGCATGCTCCTTTTGTTCACAGTCCAAAACGTATTGTGGGGTTACGCCCAGGACCCGGCAAATTGCGGCCAAATATTGACTTTTCAGATGGACTTTCGTATAATGAACGTAAGATGTACATGATAATATCTTAAGTTATTTATAAAACAAAAAATATTACAACATAATCATTTACTTTTTGCGGCATGTGCCGAAAAAAGCAAGGAAAGGGGAATGTGATGGCCGTTCCATTCTTCTGCGAGACCATTCGTCGAGCAAAGCTGTGGCCTTTCTGTGCATCAAGGCGCCAAAGTTGCGGCCATTTCGTTTACAAGAAAAGTTTCCCTATGGGTTGATCATAAGGTGGAAAAGCCCCCCAAACAGGCACATCGTCGGGTTCACACCGGCGAGCATGTCCTGAGGAATTTCCGTGTCGAATGGGACAGCGGATGAGATAAAGCCGGGCATGTGGATGCGTCGGGGGGAAAACACATCAAATAAATGTAGCGGCAGCGGGCTGCTCCGGGAAAGGCCAAGCGGATTGAGGCAAGGAAACATGATGGGCAATGATCAAATTGAGATTGTGATGGCGGCATACAACGGTATGCCATACATAGGTGAGCAGATCGATTCGATTCTTTCGCAGACAGATGCGAACTGGCATCTAACGATTTCGGATGACGGCTCGACAGATGGCACGGATACAGTCATCAAAGACTATGCGGCACGTTACCCCGGCAAGGTGCGAGCGGTCCATTCCGGACGGCGCTTCGGCGGAGCGATGCCTCATTTTATGTGGCTGACGGAGCAATGCGATGCGCCATACATCGCATACTGTGACGACGATGATACGTGGCGCGTGGATAAGCTTTCCAAGCTGCGGGAGGCCATGCGTTCGGCGGAGGCAACGCACGGGGCAAAGATGCCATTGCTCGTTTTTTCGGATCAGATGGTGACGGATGCGGATGGCGGCATGATTGCGCCATCGCTGATGCGCTATCAGAAGCAGTATTTCGGCGCATTTGACTGGCGCGGCATCCTGTTGCAGAATGTGGTCACCGGCGGCGCGATGATGATCAACCGGGCGCTTGCGGATGTCGCGCTCGAGTGCTGCAGCACAAGGGATATCACCATGCACGACTGCTGGATGGCGGCGGTGGCTGCGCGCTTTGGCAACGTCATCTATATCGATGAGCCGCTGGGAACCTATCGCCAGCACGGCACGAACAGCGTGGGGGCAAAGAACGTTGGGAGCCTTGCGCACATCGTGCGGAAAATCTGCGGCATGGGTGAGATTCGCGAGGCATTGCAGCGGAAAAAGAGGCAGGCCGCCGTGTTTGAACAGACCTATCACAGCAGGCTGACGGCGGAGGAGCGCGGTTTTCTGGCGCAGTTTGTACAAGCGCGCAGCGGACCGTGGTTTTACTGGAGGAACCGCAGGCTGTTTCACGACATCTATCGCCTGGCGGGCATGATGCTGTTGGGATAAATGGAAGAGATTGGGGAACAACAGAATGGATTTTAAAAAGTCGAAGAAGCTGCTGGCGATACTGGCGGCGTCTTACTGGGCGCTTGTGCTCATAATTGATTTGGCTGCGGGCAGCCGGTTTCACTTTACATCCGTGACAACGGATGCGCTTTCCGCAAGCGGAACCATCGGCGAGCTGACCGAAGGCGTGACGGTGACGCAGACGATTGAGGCGCCAGCGGAGCAGATCACGCAGATCGAGGTCCTGGCTTCTACCTATGGCCGCAGCGCGAGCGGCACGCTGCACATCGCGCTGCTGGATGAAGCGGGCGAGATCCTCGCTCAGCAGGATGCGGACGCGGCTGCGCTGGAAGACGGGCGCTACACGACGATCCCGTTTCAGACCCCGTTTTACACGGAGCCTGGCAAGAGGCTGACCTTGCAGCTCACCACCACGGGCAGCGAGCAAGGCGGTTCCATTAGCGTCTATTATGGCAACACGGTGACAGCCGGGCGCTTTGACGTGGTCAAAAACATCGCCGAAGAGGATCAATACAAGGTCGACGGGGTTTCGGGCCAGGGCATGCTTTGTGTGAAGCTCAGCGGCATCCGCGCACTGACGTTTTACAGGGATTACTGGCTGATTGTGGCAGGCGTATTTGCTGTCATTGTGCTGCTGTGCAAGCGCTGGTGGAAACAGGCGAAGATGGGCAGAAATAACCCTCTGGTTTCGGTTTGCATACTGCAGACGCGCTATTCGTTTCTTCTGCGTCAGCTCGTTTCGCGCGATTTCAAGACGAAATACAAGCGCTCTGTGCTGGGCATGGCGTGGAGTTTTCTCAATCCGCTGCTGACGATGTCGGTTCAATACATCGTGTTCTCCACGTTGTTTAAGAGCGATATTCCCAATTATCCGGTGTATCTGCTTTCGGGCATTGTGTTCTTCAACTTTTTCAACGAGGCAGTCGGCATGTGTATGACATCCATCACCGGCAATGCATCGCTGATCAAAAAGGTCTACATGCCCAAGTATATCTATCCCGTTTCGCGCATTCTCTCGTCGCTTGTCAACTTTGGTTTGGCGCTCATCCCGCTGTTCCTGGTGACGCTGATTACGGGCACGCGCATTACGCCCGCGCTGCTGCTGCTGGTGTTTGACATCCTGTGCCTGCTGGGGTTTGTGATGGGCATGGGCCTGCTGCTGACCACCGCCATGACATTCTTTCAGGATACGCAGTTCCTGTGGGGTGTGATCAGCATGATGTGGATGTATCTGACGCCGGTGTTCTATCCCGAAAGTATCATTCCGGCAAAATTTCTGACATTGTACCACATGAATCCCATGTATCAGTACATCACGTTTGCGCGCATTTGCATCATTGACGGCGTGTCGCCCGAGCCGATGGCCTATCTGTGGTGCATTGTGTCATCACTGGTTGTGCTGGCTTTGGGCATTGTAACGTTCAAGCGCAATCAGGACAAATTCGTGCTGTATCTGTGAGGTGAAGCGGATGGAAACGATGATCGAGGTCAGGGATGTGTCCATGCACTTTCGTATGGCCAACGACCGCATCAGCAGCATCAAGGAATATGCCATTGCCCGGCTGCGCGGAAAGCTGAAATACAACGAGTTTGAAGCCCTCAAGCATGTGAGTTTCGATGTGAAACGCGGCGAAGTCGTGGGGCTGATCGGCCACAACGGCGCGGGCAAGAGCACGTTGCTCAAGGTGATTTCCGGCATTTTGAAGCCCACCGAGGGAAGCGCCGTGGTGCACGGAAATGTCGCCCCCATGCTGGAACTGGGCAGCGGATTTGACATGGACATGACAGGCCGGGAGAACATCTTCCTCAATGGAGCGATCCTGGGCTACCCGGAAGCGTTCCTCAGCAGCAAGTACGATGAGATCGTGGCCTTTTCGGAAATTGGGCAGTTCATCGACATGCCGCTGCGCAACTATTCATCCGGCATGGTGGCAAGGCTGGCTTTCTCCATCGCAACGGTGGTGGTGCCGGAAATCCTGATCGTGGATGAGGTGCTTTCTGTTGGAGACGCGGCCTTTCAGGAAAAGAGCCTGGCACGCATGATGGAGCTCATGGGCGGAGGCACGACGGTGCTGTTTGTGAGCCACAACCTGGAGCAGATTCGGGAGATGTGCGGCAAAGCCGTGTGGCTGGAACACGGGCAGATGATGATGTTTGGCGAAGCGCAGACGGTGTGCGACGCCTACAAAAACAGCTGAGGAGGGACAGAGTTTGCAGCAGTATCAGCGCTGGCTGGAAAAGGCAGCAACAAATGAAGAGATTTTTCAGGAACTTAATGCGATTGCCGGTCGCCGTGAGGAAATCGAGGATCGCTTTTATCGGGAGCTGGAATTCGGCACAGGGGGATTGCGGGGCGTGCTCGGCGCGGGCACCAATCGCATGAATGTGTATACCGTTGGCAAAGCGACACAAGGGCTGAGCAATTATCTCAAACGCAGTTTTGCTCAGCCGTCCGTAGCCATTGGTTTTGACAGCAGAATCCACTCGGATCTGTTTGCCCAGACGGCTGCGTCGGTTTTTGCGGCGAATGGGGTGGCGGTTTACCTGTATCCCCGGCTGATGCCGACGCCTGCGCTCTCCTTTGCCGTGCGCGATCTGAGGTGCAGCGGCGGCGTTGTGATTACGGCCAGCCATAATCCGGCCAAGTATAACGGTTATAAGGTCTATGGGCCGGATGGATGCCAGATCACGACGGAGGCTGCCAAGGCGATTCAGCAGGAGATTGACGGCGTTGATCCGTTTGACGATGTGCGGAGCATGGACTTTGACGCGGCTTTGGCGCAGGGGCACATCACCTATATCGGTGAGGACACGGTCAGCCGGTATCTGGCGGCGGTTGGAACGGCCTCTGTGCTGCCCGAGGGGATCGATAAGCATGTTTCGATTGTCTATACGCCGCTCAATGGCACGGGTTTGTCCTGCGTGCCGCGCTGCCTGAAAGAGCATGGCTTTACCCAGCTTATCATGCCCGAGGAGCAGGATCACCCGGATGGTCATTTCCCGACGTGCCCGTATCCGAATCCGGAAATACGCGAGGCGCTGGAGGTCGGGCTTCGCCTGGCGCAGAGCACGAAAAGCGACCTGCTGCTGGCCACCGATCCTGACTGCGATCGCGTTGGAGCGGCCGTGCGCGATGGCGAAGAATATGCCCTGATCACGGGCAATGAGATGGGCATGCTGCTTTTTGATTTCATTTGCCAAATGCGTATCGCAAATGGAACCATGCCCAAGAACCCGGTCGCCGTCAAGACGATCGTTACAACGCCCATGGCGGCATGGCTTGCACAGCACTATGGCGTGGAGCTGATCGATGTGCTGACGGGGTTCAAGTTCATCGGCGAGCAGATTGGCCTGCTCGAGAAAAAGAATGAGGCAGACCGCTATATCTTCGGTTTTGAAGAGAGCTATGGCTATCTGAGCGGCTCGTTTGTGCGGGATAAGGATGCGGTCAACGCTTCGCTGCTCATCTGCGAGATGTTTGCGTGGTATCGCGCGCAGGGGAAGAGCCTTGTGGATGTGCTCCGGGAGCTGTACAGCCAATACGGATATTATCAAAGCCGCCTGCTCTCGTTTGCATTTGACGGGGCGGAGGGCTTTGCCGCGATGCAGCGCTTTATGGGCGGTCTGCGGGAAAAGCCCCCGGTGCGCATTCTCAACCTGGAGGTGACGGCCGTTGGGGATTACCTGCATTCCTTCATTCAGCATGCAGACGGATGCCGGGAGACGATCGCCTTGCCTGCCTCCAACGTGCTGCGCTTCTGGTTAAAGGGCGGATCTCAGATCGTCGTCCGTCCTTCCGGCACGGAGCCGAAGCTCAAGGTGTATGTGACGACGGTCGCGGACACCCGTCAGGCGAGCAGCGAGCTCGCGGCGCGTTTGGCGGATGATTTTGAAGAAAGGATTCACGGCAAAGGCGAATCAAGCGCGTCCGGCTGCGATAAGCAGGGCTGAGAAGAAGGGGAGGTTGAGTGGATTGCACCCTAAAACACTGCTGAGAAAGCTTGTGGTTCGCGTTAAACCATACTTCTCTTTCCTGCCTAAGGGCGTGCGGTTTCGAATTGGGAGCGCATTGCGATGCCTGACGGGGAACAGGATCAAGAGGCCGCCCGAACCGTATTCCCCCGGGCGCTTTGCCATGGGGGTCAATCTCTTTGGCTTGTTCAGGGCAGAGATGGGGTTGGCGCAGGGGGCCAAGCTCTATGCCGATGCCCTGGCATGTGGCGATATCCCACACGTGCTGCTCAATCTGGATTTTTTGGAATGGCTGGCTCAAAACGACCATTCCTATGATAGTCGGCTGGTTCGGGAGCCGGTTTATGCGGTGAATGTGGTGCACATCAATCCAGATCAGTGGCGCGAAGCCTTATATCCGTTTGGATTGCAGGCTTTTGACGGGCACTATAACATCGGCGTGTGGCTCTGGGAGCTGGAGACCATTCCGCGGCAGTGGCTTCCGATTCTTGCGTATGTGGATGAGCTGTGGGCACCGTCGGAGTTTGTAGCGAACGCGTTGCGCAAGGAAACGGATAAGCCCATCACGGTGATTCCATATGGCATAAACGTTCCTTGCGATGAGACGGCGACCCGGGCTTCGTTCGGCCTGCCCGAAGACCGGTTCTGCGTGCTGGTCATGTATGATTCCAACAGCTATGCGAGCCGGAAGAACCCCGCAGCGGCCATTAAGGCATATGCAAAGGCATTTGGCAAGCAAAATTCCACTGCGCATCTGGTCATCAAGGTGAACAATCCCAAACAAGAGGATATTCAATTCTTCGAAAGTGAGATTGGGGATCAGGCGGGCTACACGTTAATTACGGAAAAGATGGAAAAGCCGCGGCTCAACGCGCTCATTCGCCTGTGCGATGTGTTTGTCAGCCTTCACCGGAGCGAAGGGTTTGGGCTGGTCATGGCGGAGGCGATGGCGCTGGGAACGCCTGTGGTTGCCACCAACTGGTCGGCCAATGCGGAGTTTATGACACAGGAAACCTCTTGCATGGTGGACTATGAGCTGGTGCCGGTGCGCAAGCAGTACCAATATGGCGAAGCATCGCACAGGTGGGCGGAAGCGGACGTCGATCAGGCGGCGGGTTACCTGAAGCGCCTTTTTGAGGATAAGGCCTATTACCAGCAAAAGGCAGAAGCCGGAAGGCGTTGGATTACGACCTATTTCAGCCCCGGGGAATCGGCCCGGAAAATGCGTATGCGGCTGGAGGAGATCGGCGGCATGAGCGATCACGGCGGTCTGCATGCCTGATGCAGGCGCGATGTGGATGAAAGGTGAGAGGATACCATGAAAAAAACAGCGCTGATTATGGCCGGAGGACGAGGCGAGCGTTTCTGGCCCAAGAGCCGGCAAAACATGCCCAAGCAGTTTTTGTCGCTGACAGATGACGATAAAACGATGATCCAGCTGACGGTGGAAAGAATTTTGCCGCTGGTTGATATGGAAGATATCTTTATCGCAACCAATCAGGATTACAAAGCCCTTGTCCGGGAGCAGCTGCCACAGCTGCCCGAGCAGAATATTCTGTGCGAGCCGGTTGGAAAGAACACGGCGCCCTGCATTGGCCTGGGGGCTGTGCATATCGCGAAAAAGTATGAAGATGCCCTGATGTTCGTGCTGCCGTCGGATCACCTGATCAAAATGCATAAGATTTTTCTGCGGTCGCTGCAGGATGCTTGCGATGTCGCGGAGCAGGGCGAGAATCTGGTGACCATCGGCATCACGCCCAGCTCGCCGGAGACCGGCTACGGCTACATCCGCTTTGATGCGGAGCACACGCTGGGCCGGGCGTTTAAGGTGGAGCAGTTCGTTGAAAAGCCGAATCTGGAGAAGGCCAAGGAGTATCTGAATTCAGGCCTGTACATGTGGAACAGCGGCATGTTTACATGGAAAGTCTCCACGATTCTCAAAAACATTCAGACTTTTATGCCGCAGACATATGATGGGCTGCAGCGTATCGGACAGGCGATCGGCACCGAACAGGAGAACGAGGTGCTGGCCCGTGAATTCACGGCGTTTAAGTCTGAATCCATTGATTACGGCATCATGGAGAAGGCGTCCAACATTTATATCCTGACGAGCGCCTTTGGCTGGGATGACGTCGGTTCATGGCTGGCGGTCGGAAGAATCAAGAAGACAAATGAGCTGGGCAATGTTGTCAACGGAAATGCGATCACGGTGGACACGCAGAACACGATTATCCAGGGGGATAAAAAGCTGATTGCGACGGTCGGGCTGGAGAACATGATTATCGTAGATACGCCGGATGCGCTGCTCGTGTGCGAAAAGGATCATGCAGGCGAGATTAAAAAGGTGCTGGAAAATCTGAAGATCTGCAACAGAACGGAGTACCTGTAAACTGGGGTTCCGGTTGGACATTCATACAACGAACATCATATAGAGGAGAAAAATATGAAAAAGCACGCTTTGATCACCGGCATCACCGGTCAGGATGGTTCTTATCTCGCCGAGTTCCTGCTGGAGAAGGGCTATGAAGTGCACGGCATCACCCGCCGCGCGTCGATTTCCAACACGGCTCGCATCGATCACATCATGGACAAAATCAAGCTGCACGATGGCGATCTGTCCGATTCTTCCAGCCTCATCCGCATCATCAACCTGGTGCAGCCGGATGAGATTTACAACCTGGCAGCGCAGAGCCATGTGCAGGTGAGCTTTGATGTGCCGGAATACTCCGGCGATGTGGACGCGCTGGGCGTGCTGCGCATTCTGGAGGCCGTCCGCATTCTGGGCCTGACCAAGAAGACGAGGGTGTATCAGGCATCGACATCGGAGCTTTACGGCAAGGTTGAGGAGGTTCCGCAGAGGGAAACCACGCCTTTCCATCCGTACAGCCCGTATGCGGTGGCCAAGCAGTATGGCTTCTGGATTGTCAAGGAGTATCGTGAGGCGTACGGCATGTTCGCGGTGAACGGCATTCTGTTCAACCACGAGTCGGAGCGCCGCGGCGAGAACTTCGTTACCCGCAAGATCACGCTGGCTGCCGGCCGCATTGCATGTGGCTTGCAGGAGAAATTGCAGCTGGGCAATCTGGACAGCAAACGGGACTGGGGCTATGCGAAGGACTATGTGGAGTGCATGTGGCTGATGCTTCAGCACGACACCCCCGAGGATTTTGTGATTGCCACGGGTGTGCAGCACACTGTTCGTGAGTTTACGACCCTCGCCTTTGCGCATAATGGCATTGAACTGGAATGGAAAGGCAGCGGCATCGATGAGAAAGGCATCGATAAGGCGACTGGCAAGGTGCTGGTAGAGGTCAACGAGGCTTGGTTCCGGCCGACGGACGTAGACAACCTGTGGGGCGATCCGACCAAAGCGAAGACTGTGCTGGGCTGGAATCCGCAGAAAACCAGCTATGAGGAGCTTTGCGCCATTATGGCAGAGCACGATTTGCAGCTCGCCAAGAAAGAAAAGGCGGCGTTGCTGAGATGAAAAAGGCGCTGATTACTGGCAGTCAGGGCTTTGTGGGGCATTATTTGCGCCGTGAATTGGAAGAACACGGATACGCTGTCACCGGTCTGGATCTCCAGAACGGTGAGGGGGTTATTGTGGCAGACCTTTTGGACGGAGGCTGCGTACAACGGGTGATTGCACAGCAACAGCCCGATGTGATCGTCCATCTGGCAGGACAGGCTAATGTGGGGAGATCTTGGACAATTCCCCAGAAAACCGTGGAGCTGAATGTGATTGCCGCCATCAACCTGATGGAGGCAGTTCGGCAGGAGAAGCCGAACTGCCGGCTGGTGCTGATTGGCTCCTCTGATCAGTACGGCAATCTGGGGGAGGCGGGGAAGCTGGTGTCTGAGACGCTGGAAACCCATCCCCAGACGCCCTATGCTGTCTCCAAGAAGGCACAGGAGGAGATGGCCAGTATCTATGTGAAGGCCTATGGACTGAACATCTGCATGACACGCTCCTTCAACCACGCCGGAGCCGGGCAGGGAAAGGGATTCTTGATTCCCGACTTTGCCTCCGGCATTGTGGCGGTGGAGCGCGGTCAGCAGCCCTGTCTGCGGGTGGGCAATCTCACCGCCAGACGTGACTTTACCCATGTCCGTGATGTGGTGCGGGCTTATCGCTTGATTGCCGAAAAGGGACAGGCGGGCGAGGTGTACAATGTGGGCTCTGGCATTACCTACAGTGCCAAGGAAATCTTGGATAAGCTGTGTGATTTGGCTCAGTGCCCCGTCGCTGTGGAGCAGGATCCGGCGAAAATGCGCCCAAGCGATACGCCGGTCATTTGTTGTGACCATAGAAAATTAACAGACCATACGGGTTGGCAACCTGCCGTTTCGATGGATGAAATTTTAAGGGAAGTCATGGCTTACTGGAGAGAGAAGAAGTAAAGATTGCCCTTGAAGAAAAATGCCCATATGCATGAAAAAAATCACATTGTCAGCTTCTTTCTGAAGAGCGGATGAAGTGTGATTTGTAAAAAATGGAAATAGACTGTTTTGGAGCCTGCTTATGATGTGCTGAATCTCTGATTTATGCAGGCGAAGCAAAATGTGTCGTTCAATCGATCTTTCTACGAGGTATTTGAGGCAGGCATTCCCGGCCTGGCCTATAGCTGGATGGTTAGCCGTTGAGGTGAGGAATATTATG